>NZ_JBQCDF010000299.1:0-5422 GCF_051961495.1 Cytophaga sp.
TTGCAGTGGCTCCGTTCAGCCATTTGTACGAACTTCCTGCGCTTGATGTTAACACTACTGAACCGCCCTGGCAGAAGGTCGTTGGTGTCGTTGTTGTAATCGCTGCTGTAGGCAGTGTATTTACTGTTACAGTTGTCACCGATGATGTTGCCTTGCAGTTATTTGCATTCGTTACTTCTACCGTATAGTTACCTGCTGTTGTTGCTGTATAGGTCTGTGCTGTAGCACCTGTGATTACTGTAGTTCCGTTCAGCCATTTGTATGAACTTCCTGCGCTTGATGTTAACACTACTGAACCGCCCTGGCAGAAGGTCGTTGGTGTCGTTGTCGTGATTGCTGCTGTAGGCAGTGTATTTACGGTAAGTATAAATCCTGTACTTGACTTACACGAATTCCCATCTGTATAGCTTGCTGTGTAGGTACCTGCTTGTGCCGTTGTTATCGTTGAAAGTGTAATCTCTCTTGTCGTTGCTGTATATCCGTTCGGACCTATCCAGCTCCAACCTGTATTTACTGTTGGCTGCGGCCCCAATGCTACGGTGCTTCCTGCACATACTATTGCCGTACTACTTTGATTCCATGCACCTCCATCAATCTGTGTATAAGAAGTAATAACAGGGAGTGCGTTGACAGTAATGCCTGCTGAAGCAGAAGTAGAAATTCCTCCAGCATTATCAGTTGCTTTAGCTGTTATAGTATGTGTACCAACAGCAGCATTTGCCCAATTATAGGTATATGGAGAAGAGGTAGCCGTGCCCAGTAATGTGGTACCATCGTAAAATTCAACCTTGGTTATACTTCCATCGGAATCAGTAGCTGTGGCTGTAAGGTTAATACTGGTTCCCTGGCAGAATGAACTATTGACAGCCGGCACTGTAAGGTTAACTGCAGGAGGTGTATTGCCCGATAACGGTTCCCAGTAAATAATACCTCTTCCGCCACCTGCTCCCAGAAATACTTTTCCGGCAACATTCATATCGCCAATCAACAATGGCGCACCTGCAAACTGATGGGCGTCATCATTTACTCTAAGCCATGTAGCACCCTGATCGGTTGATCTGAAAAGACCCGTGACTCCTCCCACTGTCCCCCAAATGAAAACACAGGGATAGGTGGCTCCTGCAATTGCCTTACCGATACCAATGGATTTGCAATAAGATACATTGGAAATAGTAGTATATGTTGCGCCATAGTTGGTTGAATATTTCAATCCATTACGCCCAAGAGGTACCCATATATGTCCTTCAAGACCAGGCACTGTCCGGACCAACACTGATTCCCACGGATAATTTGCAGTTGATGCACCAGGCGAACCTGCTACTGAAAAATTAACGCCCTTGTTTGAGCTTCTGTACATCTGTCCAGCCGATGGATGGTATATGTAGAAATAATTTGAATTTACCTGATCAGCCACTGGAGCAGCATCTCCGAGAGACACACCAGAACAGCTAGACCAGTTAGCTCCATTGTCTGTTGTATAGTAAGTAGTTGAGGAACCTCCCGGACAGTGCAGTATCGTACCACCATCAGCACTTATCGACACACGCCCATCTGAACCTTTGTTAGTAGTACATCCAGTCCATGTATTACCCTTATCACCCGAATAGTAAACCACATTTCCACCATTCGACGCCCTTACTACTCTGTTTGTATTGGCTCCTGCATACGCAATGCTTTGGTTATTTCCATCCGAAGGAGATAGTTTTTTTGAGGGATAAGACATCAAGGGCTCATGTACGAAACCTGTTATGTCTCCGAAAGAGGAAATAAGCGAACCTCCCGGAATACTGATTCCATCCAGAAATGCAGTCTCTTCAATTCCTTTAACATCATATTTCCAGGAAGGATTTGTGGCTGAAATATCCGGACAGGTATATACACCACCTCCGCCAACTACACGTACTTTCAGCGGATTGTTCTGATCGAACTCAATGCAGTCCATCCAGTTTACTGCTCCGCAGCAAGACCATGCCATTCCATTACTATCATAGGTGGCGTTATTACCATTCTTAAGGGTCCAGGTAGCACCTCCATCATTAGAAAGGAAAACGAAATCTCCCCATCCTGTACCAAACGAGTTGTTCCAATACATACCACAGGTAGAAACGATCACTCTGTTCACATTTGTAGGATCAATGCTTATACCTCCATAAGGATAATCGCGGCCTTGAGCAGGTGTAGCATTTGCTCCGGGTGTAACGTTTGTCCATGTTCCCGTAGATGTATTAAGCTTATATAACTTACCGTACCCATTAGTAGCCGGACCTTCAGTATCTGCTAAAGAAACATACATGGTCGTTCCCTGCAAAGCTGCCCGGTGCGGCATGAAACCAGTATTAGGAGAAATATCATTAAACGTAACACCACCGTCTGTACTCTTGTAAATGTTTGCACCACCAGTACGGGAAACTCCAAGGTAAATGGTTTGAGAGGCTCCGCCTGTTACATTACCTGATGGATCAAAAAGAACAAAACAAATTCCATTTCCGTTGGCAGTAGACGTTACGCCGTTCCAGGCAAGATTCCAGGTAACACCGGCATCCGTACTTTTCCATAATCCGTTTGCCCTGGTTCCGCAGAATAATATATTACTGTTTTTAGGATCCACAGCAAGGCGCTCTCCATTCCCGCGACCAGACCCATTTCCATGTGCTTTGAATTTAGAAGTAACATCTGTATAGGTAAACGTATTTCCTTTATCCGTTGATTTCAATATTGCTGTTCTTCCCCCATTGATATAAGACGTTCCGCATAACATGTAAACATTATTAGCGTTTTGGGGGTCTACTGCCAAAGCTTCTACTCCTATAAATCCGTTTTCAGATTCGTTCAACCAATCCATCAACTGAACCCATTTATTGTTTGCTTCATCCCAGCGATACGCTCCCCCGACATCTGTACGGCAATATCTGTCACCAGACGTTTTGTGAGTAACGATGCCAGTTACAAATCCTCCTCCTCCAATGGGAACATTGCCCCAGGTATAACTTTGTGAAAATGATACTGTAGGTAAAAAAGTAAAAAAGGTTATTATACAAAAGATGATGAATCTGTATTGTACCGTGGAACTCCAATGCAATCTACATCCTGTTGGGTGATCGATAATTCGTTTTACCATACTTCCTTTATGTTTTATAAAAGATTGTTTAATTGATAACTGCAATGGTTTGAAATTACATCCGTTCATATCCTGATAATTTCTATCGCCATCAATTATTATACCCGGCAAACTCAAAATTAGTAACCCCTTTTTTATAGATATTTTTTTTAAATAGACTTATATACAGAAAGCAGAGCGTCACTGTACAACCAATTCCAGGGGGGAAACATAAACCGGTCAAAACAGCGTAAACTTTTTCTTGTAGAACATAACGTTTCTGCGCATAAGCACTGAATTCATCAGAATAAGAATAAGACCAAGTCAATTTTATTTTCTTTACATGCTGTATGCTGATAAGTAAAAGTACGTGAGTGATATATTAAGCAGGTAATGGCTAAGAGATTAAAAATGGATTACTGCGTGTGAAGTAAAATAGAAAATTCAACGCTTGCTTACACATTGATACTTCACTTATCATTTATTTACCTTCTGAAAAAAAATGAATATGAAACAATTCTCAAATATTCTATCTGATTATTGTTATCTGATAAGTAGTATCTTCAATGGTAATAATGTAATATCCAGTCCCGAGAATTTTTCCGGAACCTGTAGTACCATTCCAGTAGCATGGTGCAGACTGCTGATCCACCAATATACCTGAAGCATTATAAACTTTTAGTGCACCGCTTTCTTCAAACAGCCATTCATCATTTTTGCCATCGCCATTTGGTGTAATCGTAAGTTCTTTATCCATCGTAAAATCAGGACGCACCACAATTGTGAAAATATGTGATGCCAGTGTACATGCTGATAAGCCCGGTGCAGAGGAGCTAACCTTACAGTACCAATTTCCGGTATGTGATTTAGAGGCTGCAGGGATAGTAAGAACAGGTTGATTGGTCTGTGCAACCTGCGCGCCATTACAGTACCAGGAAAAGGTAAGACCAGGTATTCCGTCATCTGCAGCAAGAGTTAATGTTAATGGTTGTCCTTCTGTGATGCGGATGTTAGCAGGAGCCGGCAAAGAATCCTGCGGGCAAATTGTCCAGCTGGCAATGTTTGGATTTGCTGAAGAAGGCAATAGATCTTCAAAGGTGAAACTATTACTGCTGAGGTTACAAGTTGCCAATGCCGTAAGTCCTGATAAATCCGGCAATGATGTCAGCAGGTTATTATCAAGTGTAAGCAATGTCAGCTGACTTAATGAAGGTAAGCCTGTAGGAACTGTTGTTAATTGATTTGTGCCCAGGTTAAGATCGGTGAGTACTGCATAGGGTGTTAGGTCCGGTACTATTTGCAGGTGATTCGTATACGCTCTTAGAGAAGTTAATCCTGTGGCCAGCGAGATATCCGGAATATAGGTCATCAGGTTATTTCCAAGCCACAACTCTTTTAAAGAGGCAGGTAACTTACCCATTGAAGCGATATTATTTTCAAAGCAATACAATTTTTCCAGCTTGCTAAGTACTGTAAGGTCCGGAATAGAAGTAAGCTGATTCCGGTAAACAACTAAATCTGTCAAGTTTGCCAGAGCGGTCACATCAGGCAGTGTAGTCAGCTTATTTTGAGCCAGAACCAGAGTTTGCAGACTTACCAGGTTGTTAAGTGGCGGGACTGATGTTAACTGATTTTCAGCACAGTAAAGAGTAGTCAGTTTCGTTAATGCACTGATGTCGGGTAAAGTACTGAGATTATTTTTCTGACATTCCAGTACATCAATATTTACAAAATATTGAATTCCTTCCAGATTTGAAATACGTTCATCTCCGCAATATAATGTGCCGGTTACGGAAGCAGCATTCGCAATAATCAGTTCTTCATTCACATCCATCAAGGCCGGATAATGATCTACAAGAAAGGATCTGAACGCCGTATCAGGAATAACCGCAGTTGTCTGTGCAGACAGCCTTGCTGAAAGCATTAAACCTAAAACGATATAAAATAAATGGCGCATGCTTTTAATGGAGCAAAATGATATAACCTTGTCTTGATTCCCCGTTCGTAAACGTTGCAATATATAAATAACTTCCTGTTTCCAGGATGTTTCCGTTCAAACTTCTTCCATTCCATTCATAAGGCTGGCCATTTGACAAGTCTGTCTTATAAACGACATTCCCACTTTTATCCATAATGGATAAGGTACCATGCTCCATTTCTGTAAACGGAAATTTCCATGATTCAATAGTTGGATTAAAGGAATAATCTTTAAACACCGTACAGTTTTTTTCCTTCACTATGGCTTGCTGTTGAGAAAAGCACCCACGGTTATCTTTAACCATTACTGTATATGAACCAGCCGCCAGATCGGTACGTAAAGACGAA
>NZ_JBQCDF010000300.1:0-9351 GCF_051961495.1 Cytophaga sp.
GAAGAATTTGTATATACCAATTGACCTAATGTGTTATACATTTTTACATCATATACGCCCGATCCGGATAGTACAAATGATTCTGTTGCCGGGTTCGGATAAGCAATAAGGGCATTTTTAGCCGTATTGGGTACAACAGCAGTTGTAATGCCAGGCGTTATTTCTACTTTGTCGCCGCTTCCATTACCCGTAATATAAGTTCCTGATTGCAGGAAGCCACCATCAATTGTTGTACGGGCGGTAGCACTTGGCAATGTTATCGTACATGTTACCAATACAGATGGTGCTGCTGTTTCCGAATAATACACCGTCAGCTGGTTTGTTGTGTTGCCGGAGATCATCGACCCACCCCATGCAAACCAGGCGTAGGTAGCGCCACTATATGCAGGCGCAGTGAATGTATAATAGCCTTTTCCGATAGCAGGTGCTGATTGCCATACAATATCAAAATCTTTATTCTTCACATTAACAGTAAATGTTGAACTGTCATCAGAGCAATCAGGATTGGTGGCAACAATATAATAAGTACCGGGAGTTAAATAACTTCCTGTAACAGGTGAAAGGTATGCTGCATCTGAATAAATATCAAATACTGTACCGCCGTGTACAGCATTAAAATTATCAAGGTACAGTTTTTTAAACACATCTTTAGTGAACTGGCCATTGAAACCAAAATAATCTCCATCAACGGTATAGTTGACCGTGTTGCCATAATTGTTTTTTGTTAAGATTATATCCGTTGTAAGCAATTTGGTCGGCACCTTTAATGTAGGCATGTAACTGTAATTGGTACATACTCCTAAAGTGACGTTTGGCTGATAAGCAATCTGGAATTGCGGATAACGGGATGTTTTATCAATCATTTCCGATACGTCCATTGCAGTGGGATCAAAAGTAACACCCGGGTTTCCAAATACGCTTTTATCAGTAAAGGTCATTTGTGACAGATCCATGGCAGTAGCTACCTGACCATCGAGATATACATAAGGCGTAATATCAATGACTTCATCTCTGCAAACAGAAGGCATGTTTTTAACTTCCAGTTTAAGACAAGGTGTTTCATTTACAATCACATAAATACTATCGTAATACAAATTAGTTGGATTACAAACTGCAACCTGCACTCTTATTTTATATTTTCCCTTGCCTACAATCGACCATGTTGTATTTGTGCCGATAGGTACTTCTGTTCCGACAGACTGGTCTGTAATCAGGATTCGCTGGTAAAGATCTGTGAGGTCGTTGCCGCTTGTGAAGAAATTAAATTTTGCGAAGAAATCTGGTGTAAAGTTTACTGTAGCGCCTTTTTCAACGGTGTACTTTAATGTATCAACAGTGAATAGAGTAGTGGGAGGAACAATGAGGTTTGTGAATATTTGAATGCCGCCGTGATGAGGAACAGTAGCATTCATTTTTTTTATGAACACAGCTGGGTAGTCACTATAGTGTATGCTTGTTAATTCATCGGTTGTAATAACTGATCCCTCCAGGCGGAACATTTTGTACATGCTTATATCATCGTTGGGATCATTAAGATCATGTATACCGGCAATTCGCATGATGTCTGCCAGAGTGATTAGTGAATCGACACAGGAAGATACCCTGGCCGGGTTATCTGCTACAATATATGTGTCGGTGGTTTGGGCACTAAGTCCGGATGATAGAAATAATGCAGAAAGGATAATCAGTACTTGTTTTTTCATAGTTAAAGGGGGAACTGTGAAATGAAATATGCCCACAGATGTGCGGACATGAACTTAAATGTACGTATTTCAAAAATGAAAAGTTTATGGTAAATGCTTATTGAAAAATTGAAAAATGTAAAAGTTAATGATTACTAATATGTTATGATTTTTTTAATAATGCTTTTTTAACAAAAGAATAGATTTTTTGCGTGTAGATTATTAGTATTGTTGTCCGATAAGAATTTTTAAATATTGAATATGAGGATGACATTCTTTAAAATAGATTCATACAGGTTGATGAAAAATACATGTATATTTTTTTCAATGTTTATCTTTTCTATAACAACATTTGCTCAGCAGGAAATTATTTCGGCCAGCTGGACACAGATAAATTCAGGTATTCCAAGGGATCGTTTTGTGCCAAGAGAACTATTCAAGATCAACGATTCAACTTTGTATCTGGGCTGCAGATATTATTTGTTACGGGTCTTTAAAGATAGTTTACGCCTTGAATTAAAAGTAAATGGTTCTGAAAATGTTATCCGGTCGGTAGTTGGATATGACAGTACCATTTATGTTTCTGCAAAGGGTAATCTGGTTTTAGAAAAAATGAATGATGTAGATTGGGTGGATATTATGAATGGATATACTGCCAGAGGAGATATTAACTGGGAAATGGTTGAATACAATTCTGAACTGATTTATTCTTCGTGGCCGCGTTGGCTGGAATATTATAACTTTGAGCCAAAACGTGGACGTCTTCATCCATGCTTGATCAGCGGGGACAGGGAGTTATTGCGGACTTTAAAAAGACGGATCAGGATCTGTTTGTTGCTTTATATGGCGGAGGCGTATACAAAAAAGACAGAACAAAAGATGATTGGTTGGATTGCAATAAGGGCATGCCTGAAAACCTGAATGTACGCGGGATGGAAGTAGTTGATAATAAATTGTTGTTTGCTGCTACCGAAGATGGTATTTATTATACCAGCCTCAAATCCATGCACTGGAAGCTTTGTCAACAGACAAAAAAAATAGAAACCAAATATGTTGACCTGATGTATCACAATGGGATTCTATATGCTACCGGTATTAACGGCGAACTTATGGTTAGTAAAGATCAGGGTAAACACTGGAACCGTGTGATTATTAATGGAGCAACGGGTATGTACTATATAGTATTGAAGCTATGGGATAGGATCTGTATTTAAGTGCCGATGGCCAGGGGAAAAAGCCTTCCGGCGTTTTTTCTATTCCGATACATACGATAGCGTCTGGCGTAAAATAAGATCTAGGCTGCATTAATACGATTCCTTTATGTATAGCACTTAACGTGGTTTAAAATAGATGAACCTGGCGAATACCGGAACAGGTAAAGCATATGAAATTTTTACCTATGTAGATATTGCTTCCTCCGGCGATTGGCACTATTAAAGAGATCCTGAGGACCTGCAGGAAGGTGATAAAAATGATTGTCCCCGTCCTGCAGGATAGTTTATTTTTCCGCCTTATCTAAAAAATCGATCAGGTAATAAATGTCTGTAGCTATGCGGGTAAAGTTTACAGGCAGCATCTCATGATTTTGTATAATGTAAGTCAGGTAAATTTCATGAATGGATTCTCTCAACTGCTGCGGCGGGGCAGATGAGAAGAGATCATGTAGCTTTTGTAAAAGAACTTGAGCATCTTCCTCTTGTGATGCTACACTTGTTTTTTTGATCTGTTCGTCCATAGCTGTGGTTTTAAACTTTTAGAACATCTTATAATATTTTGCGTTATATTTTTCTTATATTGTCAAATGTAAATATAAGTTACATCAATTGCTAATTATTTTAGTATGATTATTTCGTATGAGTAAACTAAATATTCAAGACCGGATCAAAAACATTATTGATGCTCTTGGTTTTACCAATAGGAGCTTTTCGTTGAAATTGGGAGTTGATCCAACTGTAATTCATAATATTGTTGCCGGCAGAAAAAGTTATCCGTCGTTTGCTATACTTGAAAAAATAATATTGTCATTTGATAATATTGATGCAAAATGGTTGCTCACCGGAAAAGGCAGTATGTATGGCGCCAGTCGTTCTCTGGTACTCCAGGAACCAATGCCGGAATATAGTTTAGCGCGTTCCAAAAAAGAAGTTGCATTAGAAAATGAAATTTTGCATTTAAAGGGGCAAATAGAAGCATATAAGAATGTCATTGCAAGTTTGTCTGGTTCAAAATGAAATTTGGATCATAAGCTGAATATATTGAGTACGATCAGCTCCTTCAGGCATTTGTTGGCGAGAATGAACAAATCTTTCTTATCGTGATAATTAAGCTGGCAGGCAGTATCATAATATTTATAATATGTGTTCAACCATTCATCTGGAATATTTTCCGGATCAAGATCCAACAGGCTGGCCAGGATTTTATGAAAATTATATTCACTGGATGTTGTAAAGCCAATATTTTCCATACCATTGAGAAATTGCTGCAGACAAAAATCTTCCACAATCAGGTTCAGCATAACTGTTTTTTTTGAAGGTATCATAGCTGCCGGGGTTTAATAGATCAAAAAATATCTTTGGCAATTATATTAATAAAATTCATTAATGACAATAGTGTAATTGATAATTATGAACAATTTTTTGAGATTTCGGAGTGAGTCAGATAAATAACAAAAAATTGGTTGAGCAGATTGCTCGAAAAATTAAATCGCTTCGAGAAGAATGCGGTTTAAGTCAGGAAGTGGTATACCACGATACAGGTATTCATATCGGTCGTATTGAAACAGGTCGCAGTAATGTGACAGTAAGTACGCTGGATGCGATCTGTACGTACTTTGATACCGACCTCGCAACTTTTTTTGCAGAGTTGAAAAAAATATAATCCGGATTGCACCGGATTTTTCGATCGCTGGATTGATCTTTTAATCAATATTTTTTGATTATCAGAGATGATTACTCACCTGTAAAGATGTCCATTCCACATTGAGTAATTCATTCCTCATGCCTTTATCTGTAGATAGTTTAAAAGATATCACCGGATTGGGAAAAGCTATGTCAATTAAATGATTGAATGATCAGTAGGTTTATAATATAATTTTGCACACCTGCGCCTTTTCGGCTAAACCGAGGCAGATTGATTAATCTGGAATTTCATATTAAAACAATATTTTATTAGTGGTATTCAATCAGAATAATATTCTAAATATAGCGCACATATTTTTCATGTTAAGAATAATATTCTGACTTTTACTTTTGTTCAACGCCGAGTATGTGCTTATGCACACCTGTTTAAATCAGTAATAAATAGTGCCGGCTTATTTACTCACCAAAACAATACTGCTATGTCTTATCAATTTGAAACGCTCCAGTTACATGCCGGACAAGAAGTAGATCCAACTACACAGTCGCGTGCAGTACCCATCTATCAAACCACTTCATATGTATTTAAAGATTCTAACCATGGTGCAAATTTATTTGCATTGAAAGAATTCGGAAATATTTATACACGGATCATGAATCCGACGACAGATGTCTTTGAAAAGCGCATTGCTGCATTAGAAGGCGGCGTGGCTGCTTTGGCAACATCTTCCGGGCAATCGGCGCAGTTTATTGCATTAACAAATATTCTCCAGTCAGGCGATAATTTTATCACTACTTCATTTTTATATGGCGGTACTTACAATCAATTTAAAGTGTCTTTCAAACGCCTGGGTATAGAAGCACGCTTTGCAGAAGGAGATGATGTAGCAGGTTTCGAAAAACTTATTGATTCGAAAACAAAAGCGATCTATGTTGAAACGATCGGTAATCCGGAATTTAACATACCTGATTTTGAAGCATTCGCGGCTCTTGCCAGAAAACATGACCTGCCGCTGGTTGTAGATAACACATTTGGAGCGGGCGGTTATCTGTTCAGACCGCTTGAACATGGTGCCAATGTTGTGGTGCAGTCTGCCACTAAATGGATTGGAGGTCACGGTACTTCGGTGGGTGGTGTTATTGTTGATGGTGGAAATTACAACTGGGGTAATGGAAAATTCCCTCAGTTCTCTGAACCATCTGAAGGCTATCACGGATTGGTTTTCTGGGATGTATTTGGCACAAACGGTCCATTTGGGAATATTGCCTTTATCATCCGTGCACGGGTAGAAGGCCTGCGCGATTTTGGTCCGTCGCAAAGTCCGTTCAATTCGTTTCTTTTATTACAAGGTCTTGAAACATTATCATTGCGTGTAGATCGTCATGTGCAGAATGCACAGGCATTGGCAGAGTGGCTTGCCAATCACCCGGATGTAGCACAGGTAAATTATCCAGGTTTAACAAGCAGCAAATATCATACGCTGGCTAAAAAATATCTGAAACGCGGCTTTGGTGGTGTATTATCTTTCGAAATCAAAGGAGGGAAATTACGCGCGGCGCAATTTGTAAACAGCCTGAAGCTGGCGAGTCACCTGGCCAATGTGGGAGATGCAAAAACATTGATCATTCACCCGGCTTCAACAACGCACCAGCAATTGAGTGATGAAGAGCAACGGGTTGCAGGCGTAACATCGGGTTTGTTACGTGTTTCTGTGGGCATAGAGCATATCAGCGATATCCTTGCAGACTTTGAACAAGCCTTTGCAACCTTGCGTGAAATTGAAGAGGGGCATGTTGCACCGCCGCTGAAGCAAGGTGTTTAAAAGACCTTTTTAGTTGTTATAGGAAGCTGAAGGCTGACGACCTTTGGATTAGGGCAGTAATCGGACAGAAACAAGGGCTGTCTGGTTGCTGCCTTTTTTCATTCAGCTTAGAGGGATCATTTTTTGATCACGATTTTAAAAAGCTTGCCTCGTTCATTGGTTGCACGCAGCTCATTTTTGTTATACCAGCAGATCCCTTCAGATTGTCCGGCACTGGGAAATTTGATCACACCATAGGATTGTAGCTGAATACCCGTTGGAGTCTCCAGGATATGGAACAAAAATATTCTTCCGTAAAGAAGCATTGCCAGGTTCTCTGTTCTAGAAGATTTATCTTGGAATACAGAGCATGCATTTACCATTCCTTTAAACTGAAGTCTCTGCTGTACAGTTGCTGTGTGTGCGGTAGTATCCTGCGCCAGCCGGTATATTTTAACTGAATGGACGCCTCTGTTTTTTGAAATAAAATAGTACGAAGAATCTCTTCTGAAAAACGCTTCGCAGTCAAAATTCATGCTATCCTTTGCCGGAGGAAATTGCACCTGGTCTTCGTAATGGTAAGTATGTTTTATGGTCTGGTTCTTGTTTACGTCATAGTTATAGAGGCACAGGTCTTTTCTTTGGTTGCGATTGTTTCCTATATCGCCAATTACAATATGCTGATTTTGCAAGCTGTCTTTGTAGCAGACCAATTCTTCCCAATCTCTATTTTTCGCATCAGGAATTTTTTTTGTGTCAAGTAATGTACCTTGTCCATTGATTGCAAATATTTCTGCATCACTACCGCTATCGTTCAGGGTGTAATACAGGTCAAGATCTTTTTCAGGTTTCGCCAGTGCTGAGCTTTCACAGATAACACTATCCATGAAAGCAATACGTGTTATTCTTGCATGAATAATTTTCACATGTTTTCCATCTATCTTATTTGCACCTGGCGTAAGGATGGATTGTAAGAAAAACGCAATGGCGTAAAATAGAGAAAGTAACATAGAAGTAAGAGATAATTATTCTGACAGGAAAGTATGTTTGTCTATATGTTCATTGATCTCCTCTTTATTAAGCTTGGTATTGGATTCGTGCGACTCCATATCTTTCAGATAGAATTTTAATTCTCCTTTAAAATGTGTGGAGATGAGCCGGAACGAATCCGGTACACAGAATTCTTCAGCAAAGTACGTAACAAGTTTTGTTCCTACAGGAACCTTGTTCAATTCATTAAACAAGTGATTCGTGTATAAAATATATTGTTCGATCGAAACTTCACTGCGCGCATCAATAGCGGAGGTCGGATCAATTTTTTCCTGGAAGGAATTGAAAAAATAAATCCCGTCGTAACCATTGAAGTTCATTTGCAGTACATCCTGTAAACGGAAAGAAGTATTCGATACCTGGTGCTTTTCTTTCAGTTGATTTGAAATCTCTATGAAATTTTCACGAATATCAATGCCATGAAATTCAGAAGCGGGATGAAGTGCTGCACCTACAAAACAGAATTTTCCTGCACCGCTGCCAATATCCAATACCTTTACAGATTTCTGGTTGCAGAAAAAATCAGAAGCGATCTTTGATACAAAAACCGAAGTCCAGTGCCTTTCAGATAACTCACGGATCTCAAAAGGGTATATCGCGTCGAAATCTTCGTCGGACATATTTTTTTGAATACGGAGTTGCTCTATGATCATCGTGTTGCTAAAATATTTTAATATCGATTAATTGTCAAGTCAGTTAGTTGTGGGTACTGTTATCCGTGCAGCAAATTCAGCAGGCTGTTTTGTATAAACGTTTTTAGAAAGGATTTGCGTATAGTGCCAGCCTTTCAGGCCAAATATAAGCGGCTTGTTAAAATGCCAGTATTTGGCAAACTCCATGTTCCTGTATACTTCATCATCGGTATCCACCAGGCGGTAACCATTGTTTTCCCGGATGGTCAGCGAAGCAAAGGGGTATAGTGGCGCTACCTGTAAAGAAGCATGTTCCGCACACCATTGTGAAATTTTGTGCGCCGTGGAATTGGGTGAAACAGAAGGAGCATGTTTAATAAAAAAAGTATTTCTATCAAACTGCTGGCAGTCCCATGCGTACTGCAAATACTCTTTCAGTACCCTTGGTCCTTCGTGTTTCAGGCTTTCTGTCCGAAGTTCCTGCGGCATGATGCTGGCTACAATGATTACTGCCTCGCGTGCACGTGAAACAGCAACATTCATACGTTTTTCTCCGCCTTGCATATTCAGGCTTCCGAAAAGCATGGAAAACTTACCATTTTTATCCGGTGCGTAAGCCACGGAGAAAATAATAATATCACGCTCGTCGCCCTGTACGTTTTCTATGTTTTTTACAAAAAGTTCTTCCGGAATTGAAATCTGTTTGCGCACAGACTGTTCTTCCAGCATATCCTGGATGTAAGATGCCTGCTGGTAGTTGAAGCATACAATTCCAATGGAATGCTTACCGGACTGAATAAGGTCGAATGTTAAACGCACCACTTCTTCAGCCTCGGTTTTATTGATACTGTTTGCCCAGGTACCGGCAACCTTTCTGTAGGTGATTGGTTTAACGTCTGAGCGTATATTGGCGTAGTCGGGTATGTAGTTTAATTTATTGTTATAGAACTGCTGATTCGAAAATGCGATCAATTCCGGGTAACGGCTCCGGTAATGGCCTTTCAGTAAGATGCTGGATAAATATCTTCCGCCCAGGTCAAGCAGGGAATCAATTTCGATATCTGCGTCATTTTCTTCTTCATCGTCCCATCGTACACGATAAAGATCGCTCGGCGGCAGCTGCTGCGAATCTCCTGCAATTACGATTTGTCTCGCACGGTACATAGCTGGTAAGCTGTGCTCGGTATAACATTGAGAGGCTTCATCAATGATGATGAGGTCGAACAATTGTTCAAGCGGGAAAACACAGGATACCTGTTCTGGTGACATCATCCAGCAGGGTACCAATGAAAATGCTTCTTCTGCATATTCCTGCATGAGCTTGCGCATG
>NZ_JBQCDF010000301.1:0-4219 GCF_051961495.1 Cytophaga sp.
TAAAAAGAAGTTTGAAGTCATAGAATATACAGACGAATCATACCAGGAAGAACTTGAACGCATCCGTGAAAAGTTTATTCCGCTGGTAAAAATCTGTAAAGAATACGGCACGGCAATGCGGATCGGAACCAATCACGGTTCACTTTCCGATCGTATTTTATCCCGTTACGGAGATACACCATTAGGTATGGTAGAGTCGGCCCTGGAGTTTTTACGTATTTGTGAAGACTTGGAATATTACAATATTGTAATTTCCATGAAAGCCAGCAATACACAGGTTATGGTACAGGCTTACCGTCTTCTAGTTCAGAAACTGGAGGAGGAAGGTTTGCGTCCTTACCCACTTCACCTGGGTGTAACCGAAGCCGGCGAGGCAGAAGACGGACGGATAAAATCTGCCGTTGGAATCGGAACATTGTTAGAGGATGGATTGGGTGATACCGTTCGGGTATCGTTAACCGAAGCTCCGGAATTTGAAATTCCAGTGGCCGCAAAATTGGTGGACCGTTATGTCAACCGGAAAAATCATACCCCGATTCCGTTTGTAGAAAAAAATCCGATCAACCCGTATTCCTATAAAAGAAGAAGTACAAATGATGTGCATACCATTGGGGGCGCAAATGTTCCCCGGGTGATTGCCGACCTGAGTCATGTGGAATCTCTGGAAATGAAAGACCTGAAATCCATCGGTCATTTTTATTTACCTGCTTTGGATAAATGGAGCATGAATGACCTGGGAGCAGATTTTGTATATACCGGTCATCAGAAAGCACCTTTTATGTTGCCAAATGGTTTAAGGGAAATTGTGGATGCTGATACCTGGAAAGTTTTACCGGACCAAACAACCGTATATCCGTTGTTTACAGCCCGCTGGTATAAAACCGATGTAGTGAAACACCCCGAACTGAATTTTGTAGTTGCTGATATTGAAGATATTGATGAAGCATTACTGAGCCGTTTGGCAAAAGACTCTACTGTAGTACTGATATTAGAGTCGTTTAATGAACATGCCATGGCAGAATTACGCCGAAGCTTTATCACGTTAATGAACAGGGAGATTAAAACTCCGGTGATCATTAAACGGGCTTATGCGCAAAAAAATGAGGAATCTTTGTTTTTAGCAGCTTCAACAGATATCGGAGGGTTACTGGTAGATGGTTTGGGCGACGGAGTTTTCCTGGCTACTGCAAAATCTGTTCAACCGGATAAGGAAGCTTTGCTGAATTATCTGAAAAGTTTGAATAATTTAGGCTTTGGAATTCTCCAGGCGGCTCGTACCCGTATGACCAAGACAGAATATATTTCCTGTCCTTCATGCGGAAGAACGTTGTTCGACCTGCAGGAAACCACTGCTATGATCCGCAAGCGTACCGATCACCTGAAGGGTGTGAAGATCGGTATCATGGGTTGTATTGTAAATGGTCCGGGTGAAATGGCCGATGCGGATTATGGTTATGTAGGCGTGGGGAAAGATAAGATTGCGCTTTACCGCGGACAAACGGTTGTCAATAAAGCCGTGGCTTCTGATAAAGCAGTAGATGAACTGATCAATATTATTAAAGAAGATGGCAAATGGCTGGAACCAGTAGTTTCAGAGTTGGCATCTTAATACAGATGTTATACAAAGTATGAATTGGAAAGAATATTTTAATGTGAAAGACCTGGTCGGATACTTTTTCAGAAAGAAAGATCCGAATGCTTCCAGCTATATGAAAATGATGTATTGGGCAAACAGGATAGCAATTACTATGTTTTTAGTTTGCCTTGTAGTGATTATATATCGTTTATTTATCCGTTAATTTTGTGAACAAATGAAGAAAATCTTCCTGGGAATATTGGTTTGCTGGACGCTGCAGTCTGAAGCCGCTGTTGGATTGGAGAAGGTACCAAGCCCTGTTCCTTCAAAAAGCATTATCTGTAAAGATACTGTCCGAAATGATTTTACACCGGTTCTGTTGAACAGAGATCCTTATACTGAAAGTGCAATTGAGGGCAAATCACCGGCAGACAAAAGAACAAGACAGGAGCGAAGAAGACAGACTATCAGAATTGTTTCAAAAACAACCGAAGACGTACTGTTCATCCTGATTGAAGTTGCTGTTGAAGTACTGGAATGCTGGAGTACATATCAATAATTCCCGGACTTTATCATTTATATATATCTGTAATCTATAACTATGCTTATGCATTATTTAAAATATACATTTCTTTGTTTGATTCTTTGCAGCTACTTGATCGGTCAGGCACAAACTATTCCAACGCCATTCAAGTCCCAGGAAAAATATGGGTATGTGGATGCGGGCACCGGCAAAGTAATCATTCAACCTATTTATGATAAAGTGACTCCTTTTTCTGAAGGAAGAGCATTGGTATACCGCATGGGAAAAGGGTATTTTATTGACCAGACAGGTGCAATAAAAATCAATCTTAAATACGATTCGGCACTCGCGTTTACAGAAGGTTTGTCAGCGGTAAAGGCAACAGGTGCCTGGGGGTATATGGATAAATTAGGTTCGTTAAAAATTCCGTTGAAATTTGAACAAGCTTATCCGTTTGCAGAAGGAATGGCTGTAATCAAAAAAGGTGGCAAGTACGGATATATTGATAAGACCGGAAAAGAAATCATTCTTCCTCAATTTGAAAGCGGATTTGAATTTTCAGAAGGAATGGCTGCCGTAAAGAAAAACGGCAAGTATGGATACATTAATTCCAAAGGTGTTTTTGTTGTACAGCCCTTGTATGAAAAAGCCGGTAACTATAGCAGTGGGGTTGCTGTGGTAGAGCGTGACGGTAAATATGGAATTATTGATAAAAGCGGAAAAGCAATTCTGGCGATTGAGCAGGATTGGGTTTCTGTTTTTAAAGATGGATTGGTTCGTGTACAAAAAAGTGAAACCTGGGGATTTGCGAATTCTTCCGGTGTGATGATTATTCCTGCTGATTATGACTGGGCCTCAGACTTTTCCAATGGGTATGCAAAAGTAAAGAAGAATAACCTATATGGCTACATTGATAAAACAGGTACGGTAATTGTACCATTGGTATATCAATGGCTGGAAGATCCGGATAACGATCTGGAGATGATGGCTATAAAAAGCGGCACCTGGGGATGTATTAACATGGAAAATGAAGTTGTTAGTCCGTTTACCTATAAAGTGAACCGTCCGTTCTCTGAAGGATATGCAGTGGTAACCAAAGCAGGTAAATACGGGTATATTGATATGAAAGGAAAATTATCTATATCTTTTAATTATGAATATGCGTATGACTTCCTGAATGGCACTGCTGAAGTAGTTTTGAATGAAAAGACTCGCTTCATTGATAAAAAAGGTACTTGTGTTAAGTTTTGTGAATAATAAATTTGATTATGAATCGATTAAATAAGATTGTTTTGGGTATAGGTGTAGCTGTTTTGTCTCTTACATCTCTTTCCGGTAATGCACAGGTCGGAAAGCACAATAGTTTAGTGGCAGAAGATCTGAAAGTAATTTTAGTGAAAGATATTGAACATATTGCCGATAGTACGCATCATACCCATGCGCACGATCCACATAAGTCAAGCTATAAAATTCTGCATGTAAATTTCCTGCTTGTGAATACCGATTCCAGTATCACAACACCCACTTATAAAGCAGTAATGATGCGTGTACTGGATCCGCATGGCGTTGATATCTATGATCCGGCTTCCGGCGGTGGTTTATTCCTGTTAAATAGTAAAGAAACTCCTTACACATACAAGGTAAGCACTAAATACGATGGCAAGCCTTTACAAATCGATTTCTTATATAACCATTCAAAGCATTTCAGACATGGTCTGCATATTATAGAACTCTATGTTGATGGTTTGAAAATCGGAGAAGAACATTTCCTGATTAAATAAAACAATCATTTTCTCTATAAAGAAAAAGTCACGCTTCCGGCGTGACTTTTTCTTTATAGAGGATTATTTATGCAGATGATTTTTTAAGTTTATAATTCAATATGTCAGAAATAAACGATTGTGAAAAATAACCGGAAACATTTCCAAACACTGGATGCATTAAGATTCTTCGCATTTTTTAAAGTGTTTCTGTTTCACATACCTATATGGAGTTTTCCAGTACTGACTTTTGTAAAGGAAGGTGGTGGTACGGCAGTCACATTCTTTTTTGCTTTAAGCGGTTTTTTAATTACATATATCATTCTGGAAGAAAAAAAAGCGACCGGTACATTCAACATG
>NZ_JBQCDF010000302.1:0-6010 GCF_051961495.1 Cytophaga sp.
GTCTCCTTCAGATTTTTATACATTGAGTTCCATCATATGCGGCAGCACAGGTGTGAACACTGCAGCAGACATGAATACACGCGTGGGCAATGCGAAAAGTTCCGGCGGCTGGTGTGTATTTTTAATCCATGGTATTGATAATGACGGCGGGTATTCACCTTTAGCATCAAGTATTTTAGGCAGTCACCTTTCTTATGTAAATACAAATACTGCAGATTACTGGGTAGGAACATTCGGAAACGTTGTAAAATATATTAAAGAACGTAATGCAATGGCAATTACTGAAACCACAGTAAACGCAGATTCATTACGTATGACACCGACAGATGGTCTGGACAATACCATTTACGATGCTGCTGTAACGATCCGTCGCCAGCTGCCGTCCACCTGGACGACCGTACGTGTCATGCAGGGAACGACAATTATTTCTTCCACAATCGTTACCATCAGCGGAGTGAAGTACATTCAATTCGACATTATTCCTGACAAAGGCGTATATACATTGGCAAATGCTTCGGTGACAAACCCGGGTTGTACAACTGCAGCACCGACAGTTACTACACCTGTATCGTATACACAGGGCGCCACAGCTGCTGCATTGACCGCAACGGGTACAGCATTGAAATGGTATGGCATGAATGCTACCGGAGGAACAGCAAGCACTACTGCTCCAGTTCCTTCTACCGCAACAGCAGGGACAGCAACGTATTATGTTTCACAAACATTAAACGGCTGTGAAGGGCCGAGAGCGGCTATCGTTGTAAATGTCACTGCTTCCGGAGGTGGTACAGATAATTGTGGTGAAACAGGTAATGGAGCATATTTCACGGGTGTGTACAGAAACATGTTTAAGGAGCTGCTGAATAAAACGGATACAGAAATCAATGCTAAAGTGAATGCTGCATTTCAACAGCTTTTTTATGGCAGTTCCACTCAAAAGGTATATTATGAAGTCGGTACTGACATGGCTTACATTCAGGATATTGCTAATAATGACGTGCGTTCCGAAGGTATGTCCTATGGTTTAATGATTTGTGTGCAGCTTGATAAAAAAGCTGAATTCGATAAATTATGGAAGTGGGTGAAAACATATATGCAGAATACTTCAGGTAATCTGGATGGTTTTTTCCGTTGGCAGCTGAATACGAACGGAACCGCCATCGATAATAATCCTGCTCCGGATGGTGAGGCTTACTTTATTACAGCATTATTTTTTGCTGCGAACAGATGGGGTAATGGCACTGGAATATATAACTATAGTGCAGAAGCGCAATCTGTTTTAAGTAAGGTGCAAAGTAAAACAGGGGCAGGAGGGGTTAACAGCTTATTCAATACAACTTCCAAACTTATTACATTTGGTCCCAATACCGGCTCTTACGACTTTACGGATCCATCTTATAACCTTCCCGGCTTTTTTGAACTATGGTCAAGATGGTCAACTACTAATACTGCATTCTGGCAACAAACACCTGATGCGGCAAGAAAGCTGCTTCGCGATGCTTCACATTCTACTTCAGGGCTTACTACAGACTATTCAAATTTTGACGGAACTCCTAAAACTACATCATATAATTCCAATAGTCAGCGTTTTATGTACGATGCATGGCGTTCAATCATGAACATGAGTGTGGATTACCATTGGTTTAAACTGGATGCCCAGCAACCTGTGATTGCCGATCGTTACCTGACCTTTTTTAAAAATCAGGGATCAGGTTATATGAACCATTATGACTGGAACGGTACCAATGCTTCCGGTGAACACTCCACAGGCCTTGTTGCCTGTAACGCGGTAGCATCGCTGGCAACTACGAATACAACCTTGTCAACACCGTTTGTACAGGAATTCTGGAATGTAGGAATTCCTTCCGGTACATACAGATATTATGATGGCATGTTATACATGCTTGCTATGCTGAACTGTTCCGGCAACTTTAAAGTATGGAAGCCGGCTTGCCCGAATACCTGTGCTACACCGGCTCCGGTAGTTCCTTCAGCAACCGTGACGTATGAGCTGAATGACGCAGCTGTTGCATTGACGGCAACAGGTACTGCATTGAAATGGTATACCACTGCAACCGGAGGAACTGCACTGGCTTCTGCGCCTGTACCGGTAACAACCACTACAGGTACCACAATATATTATGTGGGACAAACATTGAATAACTGTGAAGGGCCCAGAGCTTCAGTTACCGTAACGGTAAATAATACCTATAAAATATATAAAGTAAGCAGTCCGATTACCATAGATGGTACTGTTGATGCTGTATGGAACAATGCCGGCATACCAGCAGTGGCAGCTACCAAATTACTTTCAGGCGTTGTAACAAATGCGACGGATTTATCCGGAAACTTTAAAGCTTTGTGGGATGATAACTATCTGTACATAATGGCAGATGTTACCGATGATGTTAAAGTAAATGAAAGTACAAACGTATACGACGACGATGGAGTAGAAGTATATGTAGATATCAACAATGATAAAGCAACGACCTATGGCGCCAATGATGTGCAGTATACTTTTGGCTGGAACGATGGCACAACTGTTGGTGTATTGCCGGCTGGCCGTTCTGTGACAGGTATTACGTATAGTGCTGTTGCACGCACAGGCGGATATATTATTGAAGCCAGAATTCCATGGTCAACCTTGCAGGGCTCTCCGGCAGTGGGGCAATTGGTAGGGATGGATTTCATGATCAATGACGATGATGATAACGGAACCCGCGATGGAAAGCTATCGTGGAATGCCGCGACAGATAACGCATGGCAGGATCCCTCTTTATTCGGGACGGCTATCCTGCAGGGGGCTCTGCCATGTACAACCCCGGCAGCGCCAACCGTGACAACCGCGGTGAGCTATTGCCAGAATGCTACAGCCGCTCAGTTATCAGCTACAGGTACAAACTTATTGTGGTATACCGCAGCAACGGGTGGAACTGGTGTAGCGACAGCACCTACACCTTCTACAACAGCAGCAGGTAAAACAAGTTACTATGTATCACAAACAGTTAGCGGTTGTGAAAGTCCGCGTGCTGCGATTGAAGTAGCTGTAACAGCACTTCCTGCAGCTACGATCACGGCAGGTAGTGCAACAACGTTCTGTACCGGAGGTTCTGTGATACTTACATCTTCCACAGGAGCATCCTATAAATGGCTGAACGGAACCACCCAGGTTGGTACGGCTGCAACCTATACAGCGACCGCTGCGGGTTCTTATACCGTGGAAGTGACAGATGCCGCTTCCTGTAAAGCTACCTCAACATCTGTAACGGTGACTGTAAATACATTACCGGCAGCAACGATCACGGCGAGCGGCGCGACAGCATTCTGCGCCGGGGGAGCTGTAACACTTACATCTTCTACTGGAACATCCTATAAATGGCTGAACGGAACAACCCAGGTTGGTACGGCCGCAACCTATACAGCAACAACTGCGGGATCGTATACGGTAGAAGTAACCAATGCAAATGCTTGTAAAGCAACCTCTGCTCCGGTTACAGTTACAGTAAACACAGCGCCTGATGCTCCGGCAGCAGCAGCTGTAACCTATTGCCAGAATGCTGCGGCAGTTCCGCTCACAGCTACAGGTACCAGCTTGTTATGGTATACAACACCCGCGAACGGAACAGGCGCTGCAACAGCACCGACTCCTGCTACAACAACTGCAGGTACAACAAATTATTACGTATCACAGACTGTTACGGGTTGTGAAAGTGCCCGTACAGCGGTTACTGTTACAGTTAATGCATTGCCAGCAGCAACGATTACGGCAGGAGGTGCAACCACATTCTGTACCGGCGGTTCAGTGGTACTTACCTCTTCTGCAGGAACATCCTATAAATGGCTGAATGGCGCAACCCAGGTTGGTACTTCCGTTACTTATACAGCAACGGCTGCAGGTTCGTATACGGTAGAAGTAACCAATGCGAATACCTGTAAAGCAACTTCAGCAGCGGTAGCAGTTACGGTGAATACGGCACCGGGTGCGCCGGCAGGATCAGCTGTAATGTATTGCCAGAATGCAACAGCAGTTCCGTTAACAGCTTCGGGAACAGGTTTATTATGGTATGCAACACCTGCCAACGGAACAGGTTCTGCAACAGCGCCAACACCGGTTACAACAGCTGTTGGTACAACAAATTATTACGTATCACAGACTGTTACGGGTTGTGAAAGTGCCCGTACAGCAATTGCTGTTACAGTGAACGCATTGCCAACGGCAACGATTACCGCAGGCGGTGCAACCACATTCTGCACCGGCGGTTCAGTAATACTTACCTCTTCAACAGGAACATCTTATAAATGGTTGAATGGAACTACCCAGGTAGGAACGGCTGCCACCTATACAGCAACAACAGCAGGAGATTACACAGTAGAGGTAACCAATGCCAGTAACTGCAAAGCGATTTCTGCTCCGGTAACAGTTACTATAGGTTCTGCTCCGAATGCACCTGGCGTTACAACACCGATCAGCTATTGCCAGAATTCAACTACATTGCCGCTAACGGCTTCGGGAAGCGGATTGAAATGGTATACTTCAGTAAATAGTACTACACCTTTAGCTAATACACCTGTACCCGTAACAGCTTCAACCGGGACAACGAGTTATTATGTATCTCAAACAGCCAGTGGATGCGAAAGCGCACGGTCATTGATTGAAGTAGTTGTATTGCCGGCGTCGGCAGCGCCGACAGTTACTACTCCGGTAGTATATTGTCAGCATGAAGCTGCGACAGCATTAAATGTGGTTGGTACTTCGTTGAAATGGTATCCGTCGCTTACGGGTGGTTCTGTTTCAGCGGTAACGCCTGTACCTTCAACAGATGCAGCTGGTACGGTAAAATATTATGTTACCCAGGCAACGAATGGTTGTGAAAGTGAACGCGTGGAGATCAGTGTAACAGTGAATCCAACACCAGTTGCAACGATTACACCTACAGGTTCAACAACAATTACATCAGGTGGCAGTGTATTGCTGAATGCAACTACCGGCAACGGATTTATATACAAATGGTTTAATGGTTCCACAGAAGTTGGAACGGGTGCTTCTTATACTGCTACTGCTGCCGGTGATTATACAGTAGAAGTAACAACTGCAGCCGGTTGCAAAGCAGCATCATCTGTTACAACGGTTACAATAGGACAGAATCAGCCTTCGGTTATTACGATCGTGTCGCCTACAGATCAATCCAGTATAACAGGTGCAGTGGTAATCAATGTGAATGTTACCGATCCGGATGGCTCAATCACGTTGGTTGAATTCCTTGACGGCACAACAGTGATCGGAACAAGTACGTCTGCACCATACACCTATACATGGAATAATCCGACACCGGGAAGCCATACAATTACCGTACGCGTGACGGATAGCCAGGGGGGAGTTACAACGTCTGCTCCGGTTTCGATTACAACAAGCGATATAACAACGGTTGTACGCGGCGGTAAAACAATTTCAGGCAAAGTATATCCTGTTCCGGCAAAAGAAGAAGTACTAATCGAAACAGATACGGATCTTACGGGTTCATCTTTCAAAGTAATAAATGTCCTGGGTGAAGAAGTCTTATTGCCGGTATATATCACAGGTAACGAAGCAAGACTGGATGTGAGTGGACTGTCAGATGGAACCTATGTATTGATTATCAATCAGGAATCTTCTGTAATGAATCAACGCATCATTGTATTGAAATAAGTGTCCCCCGGTTTGAACCGGTATTATACAAGTCCTGATCTGTGCCCGGATCAGGACTTTTTTTTTGCAGGGCAATAATCCGGTAGTGTATCATAAAAATAAAAATCTGGTATAGAAAGAACAGCAGGAATAACAAGGTAGATCCAATCAATGCCAGGCAGGTTAATGGAATGAACGGGTATTCGGTTGTAAGCTGGCGGAGCTCTGTAACAGCCTGTTTGCGGTATTGGTCTTTATTTAACTTTCCGGTATAAGCAGCATTCTGGATGGAAGCGAATTCAATATAATTGAGAATATTTGTAATCTCTTTTGGTTCCAGGAACA
>NZ_JBQCDF010000303.1:0-13831 GCF_051961495.1 Cytophaga sp.
AAAACAAATTTATTTGCATATTAAACAAATAATAAAGTATGTTGTTTTTAAAAAATTTTTAATAATTGCATCTAAATATTACTATAAAAAAAACACATAAATAGGAACCTCGCGGAATTAAAAAAACAACTCGCAACACTACCTGCTGTAAAGTTCCTTCTTGCTGACGGAACTCAGGTGCCAGAGCATTTCCATGTAACGGAAATCGGACAGATCACAAAAAACTTCATTGATTGCGGAGGCATTATCCGCCAGGAAAATGTAGTTAATTTTCAGCTCTGGACTTCAAACGACATGGATCACCGCCTATATCCTCAAAAGTTATTAAACATCATTGCCCTTTCGGAGGAGGCTCTTGGCATTGAAGATCTGGAAGTAGAAGTGGAATATCAATCAGATACCATTGGCAAATACAGCTTAGGTTTTAATGGGACGAATTTCATCCTGGAAACAAAAAAGACGGCTTGTCTGGCAAGTGATAACTGTGGAATAACCGCTGACAATAATATAACTGAATCAGCTGGTAAAAACTGCTGCACCCCAGGTACAGGCTGTTGCTAACGATGAAACCAATTACCAAATATAGAAAACCGGTTATTATTACTACATCTGTTATTGTATTACAAATACTATTCGGATTTGATGCAAAGTTCTGCATCATTAATATTATCTGGCTTTTCGTTTAACAATTATTTATGAAAAAAATTTTAGTTCTCTGTACCGGCAATAGCTGCCGAAGCCAGATCGCGGAAGGTTATCTCCGCCATTACGGAAAAGATGTTGTTGTTTACAGCGCCGGCTTAGACCCTCACGGTGTAAACCCCAAAGCAATTGAAACGATGAAAGAAGATGGTATTGATATTTCGACTCATACTTCAAACAGCATTGAAGAATATCGTGATATAAATTTTGATTTTGTGATTACTGTATGTGACAACGCAAAAGAGAATTGCCCTTTCTTTCCTACAACTGCGATAAAAATTCATTCGAATTTTCCTGACCCTGCCAAAGCCACAGGAACAGGAGAGCAAATCCGAAATGAGTTTAGAAATGTTCGTGCTATGATAAAAAAATTCTGTATTGACTTTCTTAATACAGAACATTTGCTGATTTCATTATAGTTGTTACTGACAGCATTAAATGGTTTTCACGCCAATACCTTCGGTATTGGCGTGTTTTATTTTTATTCTGTTATTGCTATAAATATGTGACCCCGCTGGGATCATAATTTGTTTCTTACTTCAGAAGATAAAAAGATCTTATAAGAATATGCGAAACTCTATAAATAAAAAAAGCCTCACATCTCTGTAAGGCTTTCTAATCGTGGGAGATACTGGGTTCGAACCAGTGACCCCCTGCTTGTAAGGCAGGTGCTCTGAACCAGCTGAGCTAATCTCCCTCTTTCCTTTCTGACAATCTCTCGTCGTTTGGGAGCACAAACATACGACCTTTTTTTTTAATTGCAAAACTTTTCAAAAAAATATTCGTAGAATTTCTTCGTTGTATTTATGCGTATAATTTACGTGCTTCACATCCAAATATTTAACCGAATTACCCCCTCTGAAAATTCTTAAAAAAATACTGCTTTACAGCCTGATCACAATAACCTTTTTGTTAGGGCTGGCCACGGCTTTGATATATATTTATAAAGATGATATCATTTATCTGGCCACCATGCAGATAAACAAACACCTGAATACTCAGGTTGATGTTTCAAAAAAAATAGATATCAGCTTTTTTGAAAAATTCCCTGAACTTTCGATCGGCTTCCATCAGGTAAAATGCTACGAACCCGGAACAGGAAAAGTAAAGGTGCTTGCCTCTCTGGAAAATGTTTACATCACGTTCGATATCCTCGCATTCTGGAACAAAAATTATACGATTGACAAACTATATCTTGAAAAAGGATTTATACACTTAAGAACCGACGCTGACGGGAAACATAATTTTATGATCCTGAAGAAAGATACAAGCACCGCAAAGTCTGACTCGGACTTCAGCATCTCGTTCATTCAGTTGAAAAATATTGAATTTATTTACGACTATCGCCCCAGCGAACATATATATCAGGCATATATAAACCTTACGGAGGCTTCGCTGGCCTCTAAAGACGATTTATTTTCCATTGCTCTGGAAAGCAATCTGAAATCAAACGGTCTGCAGCTCAAAGAACATCTGTTCCTCCAAAATAAAGATATCCTGTTAAAGTCTTCTATCTGTTTTAACACCGCAACAGAAGTGCTGCAGATCAAACCTTCCTTTGTAAACGTCAACACTTCTGAATATACGATACAAGGCACCTACCAAATTAAGAAGTCTTTTATTGACCTGTCCTTCAACGCAAATAAAAACGATATCCAGAGTTTCGTGTCGATCTTCCCGAAGTCATTGACTTCAGATATACAGCAATACAAAAGTACAGGGAATGTATATTTTAACGGAACAATAAAAGGCGAAACAAATTCAGGTGTAAGCCCTGCCATTGACATTAAGTTTGGTTTCGATCATGCTACCTTCTATCACCCGCAATACAAGCAAACGATCACAGACGCCTTTCTGGCAGGCAGCTTCAGCAATGGCGCGAATCGTAACCTGAGCACGTCTTCGGTGCGACTTTCAGATTTAAAAATAAAAATCGATCAAAAACCAATCGAAGGTTATTTCCATCTTACCAACCTGGAAGACCCATATATTGAAACGCAACTCAAAGGTGGTGTTGTGCTAAGTAAAATACTAAGTTTCATTCCTTCGCATCCATTTGAAAGCGCTTCCGGTGAAATTGATTTTGATATTGAATTCAAAGGGAAATCGAATGATTTCAAAAGCAAGGCCGGTTATGCGCACATCCAGACTTCGGGTGATGTCGCTTTCAATAAAGTAAAAGTAAAACTCAACTCCTACCCGCATGTGATCAGTATTGATGAGGCGGCGTGTATCTTCACACAAAACGATGTATCAATCGATAACATGCACCTCGCAATCGGTAAAAATGAAATTGTATTAAATGGAATTTTCAGAAACATCATCGGGAAATTAATTTTCCCGGACCAAATGGTATATGTGCAGGCAGATCTGGAGATGGGTCATATTTTCCTGGAAGAAATTTTAATGTCTGATACGCGTTCTAAAAAATCTTCTGACCAGGATTTTATCATGCCTTCGTTAAAAGATTACAGACTGGATCTCAACCTCACTGCAGCATCCATGAACTATCAGAAATTCCATGCAAATAAAATTACAAGTAAAATTGACTGGAGCTATCCGTATTTAAATTTCAGCAATTCCAATCTGACTTTCTGCAACGGGACCTATACCGGTAAAACTGATTTAAAGCTGGCAACCGGCAAGTCTGTTGAAATCAATACCGATTCAAAAATCAGAAACATGTCGATCGACAGTTTGTTTTATGTCTTTGAAAATTTTTCCCAGGACTTTATCACCAACAAAAATCTGAAAGGTCAGATCTCAACAGATATCAGTCTGTTTCTGGAGCTTGACAATCACTTAACCATCTTGCCGGCTTCGGTTATTTGCGATGCAGATATTACAGTGTACAACGGAGAGCTTAACAATTTCGATCCGTTAAAACGTATTTCAAAATTCCTCGATGCCGACAACCTGAGTAATGTTACGTTCTCTGAAATGCATAACCACTTCCTGATCTACAACCAGGAAGTGCAGATACCGGACATGAAAATTGTTTCGAACGTTGGCAAGATCGGCATTTCAGGCAAGCATGGCTTTGACGGCAAGATTGCTTATCAGATCGCCTATCCGATCAAAAATCTTAAGAAAGAAAAAACGGATAGTGATGCAGCCTTCGGGGCACTACGCAAAGATGCTAAAGGTGAAATGACGTTATTCCTGATTATTCAAGGTACCACAAGCGATTTTAAAATTTCTTATGATAAGAAAGCAACTGCTGAAAAAATAAAATCGGATATACAAAAAGAGAAAGCTGAATTAAAAGACCTGTTTAAGAAGAAAGAACAGGACGCGGAAGAAATTAAAAGAACCCAGCAGGAGCCGGAATATTTTGATTTTGAATAAGAGTATGCAGCACCTGCTGCATACTCTTATTCATTTTATTCTTACATAATTAAAAAGCTAAACAGATTCGAATCTGAATTCACCAATGTATAATCTACATTTTTAGCATTCATGCGCTCAATCAAAGCATTAAAATCTTCTTTCACTTTTACTTCAATACCTACCATTGCCGGACCATTCTCGCGGTTTGTCTTCTTCGTATATTCGAAATAAGTAATATCATCATTAGGCCCCAGCACTTCATCCAGAAACTCTCTAAGTGCGCCGGTACGTTGTTTAAAGCGAATAATAAAATAATGTTTCAAACCTTCGTACAACAAAGAACGTTCCTTGATCTCCTGCATGCGATCAATATCATTGTTGCTGCCGCTTACCACGCATACTACATTTTTACCTTTGATCTCTTCTTTGAAGTAATCCAGCACACTGATGCTTAATGCCCCCGCAGGTTCAGCAACAATTGCCTCTTCATTATATAATTTGATTATGGTACTGCAGGCTTTACCTTCCGGCACCAGCTGTACATCATCTAAATATTCTGCACAAATATCGAATGTCAGATCGCCGACACGCTTTACAGCAGCGCCATCCACAAACTTGTCAATCTCATCCAGCACAACTACTTTACCCTCTTCAAGAGAACGCTTCATGGCAGGAGCTCCCAAAGGTTCCACGCCAATGATTTTTGTATCCGGACTCTTTTCCTTCACATAGGTACATAAACCCGCCGCAAGACCGCCGCCGCCGATGGGTACAAAAATATAATCTATTGGTACTTGTATATCTTCTAAAATCTCAAGGCCCACAGTGCCTTGCCCCGCGATTACTTTTGGATCATCAAACGGATGTACAAATAACAGTTTATTGTCGGAACAATATTTCATTGCTTCTTTGTATGAATCATCAAACGTGTCGCCAATCAATACAACCTCTACAAATTCTTTCCCGAAGAATTTTACCTGCGAAACTTTTTGCTTCGGTGTAGTGCTTGGCATAAAAATATGGCCCTTTATTTTCAAGGCCTGGCATGAATAGGCGACGCCCTGGGCATGATTGCCGGCACTTGCACAAACAACCCCTCTTTTGATGTCTTCTTTCTTCTGGCTGCACATGAAATTATACGCGCCGCGAAGTTTGTAAGAACGCACCAATTGCAGGTCTTCTCTTTTCAACCACAAATTGCACTGGTATTCATCTGAAAGATGTTGGTTCTTGTCTAACGGCGTGTGTTTAATAACATTATTTAATCGCTCTTCAGCGTTCACAATGTCTTCAACCCTTACTTTTGTATTCATACTTGTATTCTCAAATAGGACAATTTTAAGCCAATTGCCTGATAATTATTCCCACAAAAGTACATTCTCTATACCCAACTAGCAAAAAAACCATTTATTATATCTAAATTGGATAGATGAAACAAATGAACTCATTTCAGGTAATTGCTATATTCGGCATTATATTCAGCCTTGTAGCACATGTAATTTTATGGATTCTGGATAAGAAGGTTGAACACTTTGTATACCTGTATCCTACCTGGGTTGCTGTATTTATTGGCGGTATGCTGATCAATCCGTATTTGTCGAAATACGATGACGATCATCACCATCATCATCACGACCACCAGCATTAATACGTGTAGCTGTATCTGAATGGATCCGGAAAGATCCATGAATAACCCAGAGCGGATATTTTTTCTGAAGACACTTCTTTCCAGTCTGCATCAATAGCTGTAATAAAAGCAGGCAGCGCTAAATTGAATTTTGCACAAAGGCTTTCGTAAAATAATTTTCTGTTTGGGTGCTTCGGTGAACAAACATTGAATACTTCAGCAGGTGTCTTTTTATCCAGCATAAACTGGATACTTCCAACGGCATCATCACGGTGTACCAGATTAACTGGTTCGTTCCATCCCGTAAGATCAGTCTTCCCGGCAAAAAATCGGGCAAGCATTCTGTCATACCCCGTCAAACCTCCCATTCTAAGTACCAGGCGTTCAGGAATGGGTGATTGCAGTACATACATTTCAGCTTCGGCAAGCACTTTATTATCTGCCTCGGCAAGCTCTGTAACATCAGTCTCTGTAACGATCTTATTTGCATTTTTATATACCGAGGTAGAGCTGATATAAATGATCTTTTGAATGAAGATTGAATGCGCTGTAATATGATTCAACAGTTCCTTTACTTCTGCTGCATGCTTGCTTAGCAGATTCCTTTTTGTACCCGGTGGAATTGCAATGATCAAAATATCACAGGTTAAAAATTCTTTTAAACCAACACCTGTCCATTTACCATCTTCGGCTTTTACAAGAAACCCTGTGGCTCCCGCAGATTCAATTTCACGAAGTCTTTCTATTCTTGTAGTAGAGCCTTTCACGTGATTACCTGCTGCTGCAAGCTTTCTGGCCAAAGGCACACCCAACCAGCCGCAGCCTAAAATAGAAATCGTTTTAGCAGCGCTCATTAATCCAATGCGCTGTTTAAAAACTGATTTAATTTGTACAGTTCCGTAAACGGCTGAATGATCGCCGGAATTATTTTTTTATCATTGACAATGAGAGCCTCATCCAGCGGCATCGTAACAGTAAAGCTTTTCAACTTTAAAAAATCTGCATGTGTATTATCTTCACTATATTCTTTAGGCATGCGTGTCAGTTTCATTTCCTGATCAAAACCATCAAAGTATTTTTTGAATGGTTTGGCCTTTAATATTTTATCCAGCGCATCGCCATTGTAATCAATTTCCTGGCGAATCAATTTCAATTGTTCAGGCATCGGCATCCAGATACCGCCTGCGACAAAACAATTGCCGGGCTCCAGATGCACATAGTAACAAGCCTTTACTGACTTCTTACCACCGGGAGCAATCATAAAACCCATATTGGTTTTATAAGGGGATTTATTTTTAGAGAACCGCACATCGCGGTTGATGCGGAACATACAATCTTTCGGTTCAAGGGAAGCAATGCTTGAATCAAATTTTGAAATTCCTTTAAGTATCTGTGCGACTAGTTCTTTAACCTCGCCTTTAGCTTCTTCGTATGCAGGGCGGTTCTTGTCAAACCATTCTTTGTTGTTATTCTTTTCAAGCTTTTTTAAGAATTTAAGCACTAAGTCTAACTGCATATTCCTGATGTTGATTTTTGTAAACAATTAACTCGTCATTCAGTATCCGCTCATGACTAAAAGGCCTTGCACGTACAATCGGAGACTCTATTCCTTTACCAAAAGTATTTTCTGAACGGAAGATGCGGATCTCATCCCACAATCCTTTCCGCATAAACCCTTTCAGCAGCTGCGTGCCGCCCTCAACGATCATGGACAAATGTTTACGAATATACATATCATTCACTATAACATCAATCATATCATCCATAGGGTCAACTTTTACATATTCCACCAGGTTCCGTACATCCTGTTCGATAAAATTATAACAGATTGTTTCCTGGCTACCATCCAGCAAATGTGCCCCAGCCGGTACCTGGAGCTGTTTATCAATAAATGCCCGCACAGGATTACGCCCGGTCCAGTCGCGCACATTCAGGCGCGGATTGTCATATAAAGCCGTATTGGTACCAATCAGTACCACGTCTTCTTCACTTCTCCATTTATGTACCAAACGGCGTGAAACCGTATTGCTGATCCATTTTGAATCGAAATCTTCCTTCGCTATAAACCCATCTGCTGTTTCGGCCCATTTCAGAATGATGTATGGTCTTTTCTTTTCAATAAATGTCAGGAAGCGGCAATTCAGTTCTCTGCCTTCTTCTTCCAGCACGCCCTGAATGACCTCAACGCCATGCGACATTAAATATTCAAATCCGGCTCCGGCCACTAAAGGATTGGGATCGATAGTAGCAAAAACCACCCGGGCAATTTTGTGCTCCACAATCAGATTGGCGCACGGCGGTGTTTTGCCATGATGCGAACATGGCTCTAAATTCACGTAAAGCGTAGCTCCTTCAAGCTGACTCTTATCTGCTACTGAATTGATTGCATTTACCTCTGCATGAGGTTTCCCGAAAGATTCATGGTAACCTTCGCCAATAATTATATCATCCTTAACGATTACACAGCCAACCATTGGGTTAGAACTTACGTTACCAGCTCCTAGTTTTGCAAGCTCCATGACGCGTTGCATATATCTTTTATCAGAATCCATAATAGTGTATCTTTAGCTTGTTTAAATTAAACGATTGGCTAATATTCCGGGTTCATTTAACTTATTCACAATTGAATCAATTAAGAAAAATATCTGCGAAATACCTATTTGAAGGGGCTAAAAAAAGTTTCCAACAATACGAAAAACCTGAACAGGAGAGCATTTTATACCTTCTTTTCGCGGCACTATTCAACATTCCCAAAATTGATTTCCTGGCAAACAAGGAACTGGACTGGAGCCCACTGCAGCAGCAGCAGCTGGACGCTTGTTTAACCAGACTGAATAATCATGAACCTGTTCAATACATCATCGGGAAAACGTTTTTCTATGACTCTTATTTCAACGTAAATAAATTCACACTCATTCCACGCCCTGAAACGGAAGAGCTCGTACAACTGATTGTTACAGACAATCAGCTTAATTCACCAAAAATTATAGACATCGGTACTGGCAGCGGTTGCATTGCGATCAGTTTAGCCAAAGCCATCAAAAATGCTTCGGTAACGGCAGTAGATATCAGTACTGAAGCCTTGTCTGTCGCCCGCGAAAATGCTGTTATGAATGAAGTCAGTGTTTCATTCATAGAATTGGATTTTTTAAAACATAAGGACCAGCTCAAAGATCGGTTCGATATTATTGTAAGCAACCCGCCTTATGTGCTGGAATCTGAAAAACCTGAAATGCGTTTAAACGTATTGGAACATGAACCGCATCTGGCCTTGTTTGTAGAAGATAATCATGCTTTAAAATATTATGAAGCATTGCTGGATTTTGCTGCTACAAACCTGGTTAAAAATGGTTGTGTATATGCAGAAATCAATGAACAGAAAGGCGACGGGATGACTGCTCTTGCAGCAGCATATGGTCTTTCAGATGCAGTCATCATAAAAGACATGTTTCAAAAAGACCGGATTTTTAAAGCGTATAAAAAATACTGATACTATTAACTCATCATCATATTGAAGCCCAAAATTTTACATATCATCGATTCTTTTTCAAAAGGCGGGGCTGAGGTGCTGCTTTCGGGTATAGTACCTGAATTATATGGCTTCGAACACCACATCATCTATCTAACCTATACACAATACCCCCTGAATGAAAAGCTTCCGCCTTTCATTACACTGGAATGCCTGAATTATACAGGCTTGTCAAATACCTTTGCCGCAATAAAAAAACTAAAGCGCCGGATTGCTGAAATAAAGCCTGATATTATTCATACCCACCTGTATTTCTCAACCATCTTTACCCGTTTCGCAGCCGGCGATTCCATTCCTGTGATTCACACCTATCACAGTCAGTATTACCGCATTCAATACATCGACCGTATTTCGAAATTAAAAAGATGGTGTTTAAAATGGATTGACAAATTAACGTACAAAGAACGCTACACCATTGTACATGTTTCCCAAACCCAGCAAAAATCAAACGATGCTGACATAGGTATCAAGCGAAGCAGCATTTTATATAATTATGTTGAAGATGATTTTTATCGAAAAAGAAGCCGCACATTTGACAAAAAAAATGGCAAACTTAAAATCATTTCGGTAGGCAATTTAAAAACGGAAAAAAATCACATCCTTTTGCTCCAGGCAGTAAATCTGTTAAAGCACATTCCGATGCATGTAAACATCTGCGGACAAGGCATAGACCATCGCATGTTGCAGGAATACATCAACAGACATTCTTTACCTGTTACCATCCACGGGAGCAAAAACGATATTACAAATCTGCTGGAGCAGCACGACCTGTTTGTTTCCTGTTCTATCATCGAAGGTTTTGGAATAAGTGTTGCAGAAGCCATGGCAGCTGAAATACCTATGATCATATCCGATATTTCAACATTCAGGGAAATTACTGAGAATAAAGCCTGTTTTTTTAAATCTGCTGATGCCCGTGACCTGGCTGACAAAATCGAATTATTTTATAATGCTTCAGCTTCCGCGGAACAATATGTTCGTGCTTGTAAAAATGTGGCAGAGAAATACCGGAAGGCAATCTATATTAACAAACTGAATATTTTGTACCAGTCAAAAATAAACGTCCATCATATTTAAATAATAAACATGATGGACGTTGAATGATTTTAGATCTTTTTAAAACAAGCTTGTTACTGCCTGCGCAAATGATTTGAAGATATCGATGTTGATTGCAAGCTTCAACAATGTATTCAAGCTTAAGAAAATAATAAAGCACCCGACAAAAATCATTAATGGTTTTTTCTTTACTCTGTTTACAAGCAACGCAGCAAAAGGTGCAGCAAATACACCACCAATAATCAAACCGATAATAACCTGCCACAAGCCCGGATCAAGACCTGCAAATACGATGAATGTGAGTGAGCTTGATAGGGCCACAAAGAATTCTGCCAGGTTTACAGAACCAATCGTATAGTTGATTGCTCTGCCGCTGCTGATCAATGTTGAAGTAACGATCGGCCCCCAGCCCCCGCCGCCGATACTATCCATAAAGGCTCCGAATAATGCCAGCGGAGTCACTTTCGTGATTTTATTTTTAACCTGTGTTGTCTTTAATGCCTTGCGAAGCACAATAATACCCAGGATCATGGTATAAACCATTGTAACCGGACGGATGTATTTTTTCACATCGTCTTCTGAAAACAACGTTCCCTTTTCCAATAAAGATAAAACCACTGCACCTAAGATGGCACCTATAATTCCCGGAATCAATAAGTTTTTAAATAACTTCTTGTTTACGTTCCCGAACTTTAAATGCGACAAGCCTGAAGCTCCTGTTGTAAAAACTTCTGCGATGTGAATACTTGCACTAGCATTCATGGTCGAAACACCAATACTTACAAGGAAAGATGTTGCTGTCGCGCCATACGCCATCCCGAGTGCACCATCAACCATTTGCGCAAGTAAACCAACAATCAGATATCCGATCAGATCTTTATTGAAAATTGTTCCAAGAAAATCCGTAACGCCTGCGTAAGCTTCTTTAGGAGGATTGCTTAGGAACCAGGTAAGAGCAAAAGCTCCTACTAATACAATCGCTAAACCTATAGCTAAGCGCTTATAAAGTGGATTACGCTTATTTTCTTCATTAATTTCATGAATCAGCTCTTCCTGCAGATTTGGATCGGCTAGCTTTTCTTCAAGTTCATCTATCTTTTTATTTTCCATAAAATATTGGGGAGTATTATTTATCTTTTTTTCTGAAGTCAACTGTCTGTATTAATGACAGACAATAAGCATTGTATGAATAAATTTGTGTACCTGTTGGTTGCTGTCCGTAAATGTATTGATAGAACACAGTTGTGCCGAAGTTCTTTGTAAACTGGTAGCCAATACCGGCCGCAAGTCTGTTCTGGTCAAAATTATTGTATACTTTTTTGCCAAAGCTTACAAACAATTCGTCTGACAGCACACCAAATATTGTATTCTCTTTTATTTTTTCATTATTAAAAGGAACAGATATATAAATCTGATAGCCTACACGAAAAGACTCTGTGTACCCCTCCTGAATGACGCCTTTTGAAATATTCGCGTTAAAGCGTTCTTCCAATCTATATCTGTTTCTGATCTCAACTCTGCCTGCCTGCTGTACTACTGTCAGACGCTGATAAAACCGTTGCTCCGGACGCATTACTTCTTCATACCCGCTAAGAAACTGATTGGTGCTAAAGTATGCATAACCAAACTGAATGTTAACCTTAGGTGATATCTGATAAATTGCACCTAGGCGAATGAAATACTGCGCCTTACTTTTATAATAATCATGCGTTCTATATCCCAGATCCGTATGTATACTTACCTTATCAGACACCTGTCCTCTCCAGATATATTGTGTCCAGACAAAATTATCGTGGTATATATTTTTAGACTGCTGTGCTTCAGAAGTAGTAATACTAATAAAGATTAGTGCAATAATAAGTAGTTGATTTTTAAGCATTTTTCTATATAAGCTCAAAATAAAACAGAGATGATTCCAAATCATCTCTACTGATTATATAGACAAAACTAATCTAACCGGATTGATTTCGCAAACCGGCAAACAAAACAATCAACTAAACATATATAATACAAAACGTTTAAAACGAATAATATTCGCTTTAAACGTTTTGATCTAGTATAATATTTCTTATTTCATCCTATTCTCATATTAATTTGTACCTCAAATTCATATTTCCAATTAGTCGCTTTTTAAATTATTTAGTTAGCAATTCAAAAAGACGAGTGAACTGTTGATTAGAAAGTATATCTTAATGTTGTTCCGAATGTTCTTTGGTCACCTAACACTGCTGCATATAAACCTGAGTTACCACTAGCAGGCAGTAATTGTTCGTAGTAGTTTTTGTTGAATACGTTACGAGACCAGATGAATACGGTAACACCTTTCGTAGCGCGGAAACCAAGACGAGCGTTAACTAATGAGTAACCGTCAATATTTAAATATTTTGAAGGAGACGGGCTTGAAGAGAATTTAGAACGATTGAAATTGTCTACAGCGAAGAAGTATTTACCTTCAGTTGTAATTAATTTACCTGGTAAGGCAATTTCACCACCGATTGTACCAGCCCATTTAGAAATACCTGGTAATTCCTGCCCTGAGACATCTTTGAATGATACAGTAGCACCTGTTTCTTCTAATGGCAGCGGCGCATTTGTAAATTTCTTGTAAATACCTTCTGTATATGAAACAGCTGCATTAAATGTTAAATATTTACCAACTTTAGTGCTTCCATCTAATTCAAGACCCCAAACTTTTACTCTTTCAGCATTTGCCAGGTATCCTCTATTCACACCAAGCTGAGGAGACTGAACGTTTGCCTGGTAATCTTTCACTTCCGTATCAAACGCAGAGAAGTTTAATGTAGAGTTCTTCGTTGGAGATGTTTTGATACCAAACTCATAGTTTGTTGTGTATTCAGGTTTAACTGTCGCTAAACTTAAATCAGGAGCAGTATTTGTTGATGATATTGTAGGTAAACCACCAATATTTACACCTACCGGCTTATATGCTGTAGAGTAAGTAGCATATGTATTGATGCTGTTATTAATTTTATAAGATAAAGTTAAGTTACCTGATACGTTTTGGTTTGTTGCCTGTGTATGGAATTTTTGTGCTGAATAAACTGAGTTTTTCAATGCAATTTCAGCCGGGTCTGTTGTTTGTTTACCACCACCTACAGTTCTGTCGTAATCAGCATCTTTGTAATCATAGTTGTAACGAAGGCCTGGCAATACGTGTAAACGGTTTTTGATTACAGCCCAGTCCAACTGACCGAATACAGCACCACTGAATGTATTAAGAGTTGAAACTGTATACTGTGTATATCCATCAATCAAATCTGATGTCATCAGTGTTTGTGAAGCACTTGTTCTTGAAAAACGCCATTGGTCAGCACCTGCCTGTTCAACACCATTTGTTTTGATTGTTTGTCCAAGAGCAAAAATACCTGCTACACCACTCAAACGATCAGAGAAATTACCGGCATAACGAATCTCCTGAGAAAGCTGTTGCTGTTTTGATGGGTTTTGAGATAGTCTTAATGCATCCAGGCCTGTGAAATCACGATCTGTTGAAGGATCCCAGTTCCAGTAGCGCCAAGCTGTAGTAGAAGTAAGTGTACCACCGCCGATTTTAGCATCTACGTTTA
>NZ_JBQCDF010000304.1:0-6430 GCF_051961495.1 Cytophaga sp.
CACACGGCATAGATAACGCATGGCTGACATGTATAGAATTACCTGTTTCTGTTACTCCGGATCATATAATCAGCAGTCTTGAAAAAGAAAATATTGAAAGCAGAAGATTGTGGAATCCCATGCACAATCAACCTGCCTTTAAGCAATATAATTCCTACAGGAATGGTTGTTCAGATTCAATTTTTGGTAGAGGATTATGTGTACCTTCCGGTACAGGTCTTGTCGAAAAAGATATTATTCACATTACTGATATAATGAAGCGCAGTCTTTAATTTGTGCAATTTTGTACAATACTTATTTACAGCCTCTATTGTCCGTCTCTTACAATTTTAGGAACTTACAGCATTGATATTTTAAATAATTAAACATGAATACATTGTTACGGAAAGTCTTTTTGATTGTTGGCTTAAGCATTTCTTTTCTGGCTACAGCTGCTGAAGGCCCTTTTGAATCTGCATTCGCAAAAATTGAAGCTTACTATGAAAAAGGTGATTATAAATTAGGGGTCCGTTCAAACGGAATTCTGATTAATAATTTACTTTCTTCAAACAAGTCCGATGCCTTGATACTGGCGCGGGCATATTTTTTATATGCACGTGGATCTGAGCTGGACGGCAATTTTACAGCTTATGAAGAATACATGGCCAAAGGAGATAATGAATTAAAAAAGGCTTCGAAAGAAGATGTGTATCAATATGCGAAATCCATTAATTACGCCATTAATACCTACCTGTCGTATAAAGACTATGTACATGCCGCGAATTACCTGGGTGATATTTACAGTATCATACAAAAAGGCGGATTGAAAGATTCGAACCTGTTTTATGACCTCAAGAAAAGTTCTGTAATTACGTTGTACCGTCAGGGCTTTTATATCCGGGCGCAGAAAGGACTTACTGAAATTATTGCTTTCAGGAAAAGACAAATCGTAAAAGAAGAAATGCGTACGGACCCGAAAACCGGGTACCCAAAAGTATACAAACTTAAAACAATGGAGCTCATGCTGCGCAAACGTGAATATGCACGTATGCTTAATATGCAGGCCGAAATGTTTCTGGATAATGGAAATTATAAATCCATGGATTCCATCCTCACCAATGCCAATGCATGGATCAAACAGAATGTCGGAACGAAGGATCTCTGCTACGTAGAGAATCTTTTTTATAAAGGGAGGTTAGCCGAAACGCTTGGGAAAGTAAAAGATGCAAACAAGTTTTATGATCAGGCTTACGAAACACTTCTAAAAACAAAATACGGCAGATACAAGAATTACAGTCGTGAAGCCATCCTTATTTTTGAATATTTAATACCTACATACAAATTAACGAGCCAGAGTTCTGACTTCAGAAAAAAGGAAACCATGTTTGACGTACGCGTAAAACGCTATTACGGAAACGATAATTACTATTACAGTAAAGTATTATTGCTTGATATCAAACAACGTATAATCAATGAAGATTGGGAAGGTGCAATCAAAAATCTTGATAAGATCCTGGCTAAACAAGGTATGATTCCGATGGTACATCTGGATCGTGCCTATCTGCTGGAGTTATTGTCTGATGCGTATGTTGAACTTGATAAATACGACGAAGCGGAGCTTGCCATTGAACAGGCCACAGATATTAAATTAAAACTTCTTGGCGACCAATCTCCTAATTACCACATGCAGCTGCTGGATCGGGCAACATACTATGTAATGTATACGGATAAATTCAAGCAGGCCGAAGAGACTTATAAATACAGTCTGGATCAGATCGTAAGCAATGCGATTGATCATCAGCATGTGAAATACATTACCTATCTGTATCAGGAAGCGCAGTTATTTGAATTGACCGACAGGTTTGATGAAGCACAACGGGTTGCTGCAGAAGCATTGACTATTGTTACTAAAAGATACGGCACACTTAATGTGAATTATGGAACTGCATTGCAAGTACAGGCCAACCTGGATATTTATCAGGGAAATTACGGAAATGCCGAATTGAAATTAGGTGAAGCACTTGCCCTGTTTAAGAAATATGCTTTACCTACCGATAATCTTGCCTATGCCGCTGTACTTGAAACTCAAGCCCGTTTATTTATTATTGAAGGTCTGTATGATGACGCTGAAAGAAATTTAAAGAAAGCCCTGAAGTTATCTAAACGTACATTGAAATCTTCTAAACTTTCTTCTTCGATTGAAGAACTTGCTATCCTTTATATTCATATCGGTAAATATCAGGAAACGGAAGAAAGTTTATTAAAATCTATTCAGTTACGTGAAAAACGGTTTGGTGTAGATAACAGAACATTGATTAATCCACTGAACCAGATTGGTTTTTTATATTTTATCAAAGGCGATTATTCCAAAGCTGAAAAATACGCTACACGTGCAATGAACATCTGCGCGTCGATTTTTGGAACGAGCTCTCTCCGATATGCTGAATCGCTGAAACTGTATGCGGATATCCATACCGCTATTGGAGATTATAATACAGCTCAGATAAATATTTTGAAGGTAATGGATATTTATAAAAAGTTGTATGGCGAGGAACACGTGCAGGTGGCTCTTGCCAAAAATGATCTGGCTCTTATTCTTTATTACAACAAAGGGAAAAATTCTGAAATTGAATCCTTGTTCCTGGCTTCCTTAAAAACAATTAAAACTGAGCTGAATGAAAATACACCAATTTATGCGGATGTATTGAAGAACCTTTCTTTATTCTATCTGGAAACCGGTAAAGAAGATTTAGCGGAACAAAATCTTGAAGCGGCAAATAAAATCTGGCTGGCTAAATTTGGAGCTACAGACAGGCATGCTGCTGATTATAATTATTTGAAAGGACTTATCAGCTACCGCAAAGAAAAATATGTAGACGCGAATATGTCTTTCATTAAATCGAAAGATATATATGCTGAATCGTTCAGTACGAATCATCCGGATTATACAAGAGCTTTGTGTAAGAGCGGACAAATGTATTTTATCTTAAAAGATTTTGATAATGCAGTGAAATCTTATGACGAAGCCATAAAAGGCTATCTGGAATTTATTAATGTACAATTCCCTGCCTTGAGTGAACGTGAAAAAATGAAAGCATGGAATATTATTAAAACCGATTTTGAATTTTACTATTCCATGGCTTATCAATTACAGGAAAACAGACCTGAATTGATGGGGAACGTATACAACATGACTTTGTCAACCAAGGCATTGATGCTGAATTCTTCTATCAAAGTCCGCCAGCGTATTCTTAACAGCGGTAATAAACAGCTGATTGATGCCTATCAGAACTGGATTGGTAAGAAAGAATATCTGGCAACAGTGCTTTCAATGAGTAATGAACAGATACAGGAGAATGGTGTAAACAAAGCCGAACTTCAGAAAGAAATTGAATCGCTTGAGAAGTATCTTTCAGAGTCTTCTGAATTGTTCTCGGATAGTTACGAAAGTAAACTTGTATTTGACTGGAAACAATTGAAGAACGCACTTACACAAAACGATGTTGCGATTGAAATGATCCGTTTCAGACATTTTAATACAAAATTCACCGATACTACTATATATGCTGCATTGGTATTGCATAAAGACACGAAATCTTATCCGGAATTGGTTGCCATGACAAATGGAAAAGAAATGGAAACGAGATATGTTAAATACTATCGCAATTGCATGAAATTTAACATTGAAGATCAGTCTTCTTATAACAATTACTGGAAAAAAATTCAGGCAGCAATACCTGCGGGTAAAACCAGAATTATTATTGCTCCGGAAGGTGTTTTCAACCAGATTAACCTGGAAACATTAAAAGGACCTGATGCAAAATATCAATTGGAAAAATATCAGTTTGTTCAGGTTGCCAATACTAAAGACGTACTAACAGAATTCTATAAAAATCAACGTAAGACAGCAGCACCTGTTGCTGAAACAAAAACAAAATCAGGTAAGCTTACTCTTGTTGGTAATCCTGTTTATTATGTGAACAGCACTATTGATGTGAATGATAGAACCATTCCACAATTACCTGGTGCGGAGAAAGAGGTTAAAGAAATCGCTGATCTCCTGCAACAAAACAATGTACCTTCAGATCTTCTCATTGGAGAAGCTGCCACAGAAGAAAAAATTAAATCATTGAAGAGCCCGCGTTTCTTCCATATTGCAACACATGGATATTTCCTTCCCGATCTAAAGAAATCTGGTTTTGATTCTGAACTGGAAAATGAGTCTTCCCAAAACCCATTATACCGTTCAGGTTTATTGCTTTCAGATGGCGGTGAATTATTGAATGATCAGGACAACGTAGACTTTAACAAGCAAGATGGTTTACTGACTGCTTATGAAGCGATGAACCTTGATTTCGATAATACTGAATTGGTTTTATTAAGTGCTTGCGAAACAGGTCTGGGTGATGTACAATTGGGCGAAGGTGTGTATGGTTTACAACGCGCCTTTATTGTTGCCGGATCAAATAACTTAATTATGAGTTTGTTTAAAGTGTCTGATGAAATAACAGCAGACTTGCTAAATGAATTTTATAAAAACTGGTTGAAAACAGGGAATAAACGTAAATCTTTGTACGATGCCAAAATGTATATCCTGCAGAAATACCAGCAGCCTATTTATTGGGGCGCATTTGTGTTGGTAGGTCTGGATTAAGTTCCAAAGGCTTATTAAACTAAAAAGGTGGTGTGATCTCATACCACCTTTTTAGTTTAGTATTGAATAAGCAATAAGTATGATATATAATAGTTTAGAACGGATAACCAATTGCAATATTCAGAATCAGGTTTTGTCTCCGCCAGTCTTTGCTGCTCAGGTTCATATTGTCAAGTACCCATCGTTCACCTTCGTCCAGCCAGGGCTTTCGTACAGGAGTAGCTAAATCCAGACGTATAATAAAGAAACTCAGGTCTGCACGTAAACCAAAACCTCCGCCAACAGCAAGTTCCGTAAATGCTTTTTCTAATTTGAATTGTGCGCCTGGTATTAAATCATTGTTCTTATATAACCACACGTTACCGGCGTCTACAAAAAAAGCTCCTTTAAAAATACTTACAATCGGGAAACGGTATTCCGCACTCCATTCAATTTTTATATCACCACCTTGCTGGATGAAATAAGAACTTTGTAAACTATCAGGCAACCGATACGTACCAGGACCCACAGAGTTGACCGGAAATGCGCGTAAGCTGTTCGCACCACCAGAGAAGAAGCCTCTTACAAAAGGTAGTGCTGAAGAGTTGCCATAAGGAATGCCCCAACCTAATATCATGCGGCTTGCAAAAACAGTTTTTCGGGTAACTTTCAAATAATTGCGCAAGTCAATATCGAACTTGGCATATTGCGCGTAGGCAATGCCGGCAATAGTTTTGGCACCGATACTATTTTCCGGACTTCCGCTAAGCGCGTTTAATGCACTGAGTGTATTTCCTGAGATATCAATATTGCCATTGAAATAGATCTGATTTTTTCTTCTCGGGTATACCTGCTGGTTATAGGTGTATGAATACATAACACCCGCAATCAGCTGGTCTTCATAACGACGCCTTAGGGCGGGATTGCTCAGGAGTAATGCATTGAAATCATCGCTGATGTGGCTGATGTTGAAAAAGCTGATGTTGATCGGTCGAAGGTAATGTTCAATAGGTAAAGATTCTTTCCATTTGTATCCGAAAGATAATTGCAGTGTGCGCATTTCAAAATAATTCACACGTTTCAGAAATGTATAGCTGGAAGTGAATAATGTGTTTGGTGTAAAATAGCTGGAAGCCTTTACAGGGAAGGGAAGTATAAACCTTGGAATAGTAAAGTTCATCTGTGGGCCGAATTCGTATGTGTACAAACCTTTGAACTGACCATTTAACTGGGTTTCAATAGAACCATGAAATCCTAAGCTTAATTTTTCTCCTCCTTTGAATAGATTCTTATCTGTATAGTTCAGGTTCAGGCCCGGGCCAATAAAATTATTGGATTTACTTACCATATCAACTTCAATACTGACAGAACGTTTGGGCAAAGGCGAAAGGTGAATATATACATCTAAGTGTGTGGAATCTTTTTCATCAATGGAGATGTCTACATATTTAAAGAGATTCATACCCATGAGCCTGCTTAAAGTCAGTCTTTGGTTTTCTCTTGAATAATAATCACCTGCTTTTAAATATACGTACTGCGCAATAGGTGAGGGTTTGAAATCTTCGTTCAGGTATAAAATTACATGGTCTATGTTTGCTGTGTCTGCTTCATGTATAAAATGCCTGGCAGTATAGCTGCTGTCCAATAAAACATAAACACCGGAAAGTGTATACCTGCGGATACTTTTTTCGGTAGTTTGTGGTTTGAGTTTTAGTCGCATCACCACGCTGGAAGTGGCGCCTATAGTATCTGCTTCGTATACCAGAAATTCAGGATTGAAATGATAGTAACCATTGTTCTTCATTAACTCATCGATCC
>NZ_JBQCDF010000305.1:0-3202 GCF_051961495.1 Cytophaga sp.
TAATTTCTGAAAGGTAAAAGTACAAAAAAAGTAATGAATTATTGGTATCCAAACAGATTACTATTGATGCGATACAGCTAAATAAATGGCCTGCTACAGCCTCATACAAAAGGATTTAGAGTTTTAATCCGGTAAAACACCGGTTTGAGTCAAAGAAACTTTCTGTTTGTTCTTTTGTTTATCCTTCCATTGCACATTTATCAGTATAAACAAGGGCTGGACATGTTTTACGGATTTCACTATATTGTATAGTAATCGGCTTAATTTTATTCCTGGTGAAACTTCTTCTTTCTTTATTCTTATGTACCCAGATATGCTGGATTGGGGCGGCTCAGGACAAACCCAATCCGATTGACGGAGAAGATAGTCTATACGCCAAAAGAGAAAATTACGTAATAAGCGCACGGCAAAAACTGACCATTTTTATTTTCAGCACCCGCTATCTCAATGGAAAATTATTTACCAATCCCGGCATCAATAATTATTATTTTCCGATCGCGCCATTGAATATTGGCCTGGGCTTCAGCCATAAGTGGCTTGCTGTAAACATTGCCATGTATTCGCCCCACCTGGGCAAAGACAAATACGACGGACAAGGATCAAAATATCAGAACTTCAACCTGCAGGCTTTGGCTTATACTCCGCGTTACGGACTGGATGTTTTATACAGCCAGAACCTGGGCTACTTTTTAGGCAACTACAACGGCTATGTAGATGTCACCGGAGCTCCGGATAAAACGCCTTATTTCGATATGAGCACAAAACGTTTTACGATAAATTTATTACGCATCTTCAACCCCATCAAGTATTCCATGAATGCTACCATGATTGGCGGTGAAATGCAGAAAAACAGCGCATCGTCTTTTATTCTGAATACAAGTTTTTCATACAGCTACTTTAACATGAGCGACTCTATACCAGAGTTTTTGCTGGACCAAATGAACCAGGATGCCGTTTTTAAAAAAGGCAACTTCTATAGCGTGGCATTCATGCCCGGTTACGGATTCACCTGGATCATCGGTAAACGTTTCTACCTGGGAATCATTCCGGCACTTGGACCCAGCATTCAATATAAATCCATGACATTTGAAGATGACCACGACAACCGGTTTGCATTGTCATATCGTGTACTTGCCAAAGCGGGCGCGGGCTTTCATGCCAAAAGATGGACCGCGGGTTTTAGCGTGCTGTATGATAATGAACTCTTTCACTTAGCGCCGCAGACGAATATCTTCAACAACAATGGTAAAGTAATATTGAAGATAGGCTATAAGATCAACGTACCTAAATGGGGTCGGGGTTTATCCAAAAAAATGACCAAACTGCAAACGAAGTTTGAGCATACCATACACAATTTTTAACGTGTAGCATTGCTCTCCGCTTCAATACAGACAGACCATGGGTTTAAAACCACGGTTTCTCAACCATTGTAACAGATACATTTCCTTTCATAGACGCAGGTGTAACAGCATCATAGCGGGTAGCAAAATCCAGGTCATCCGGATGAAAATATGCTTCAAAATCAAAACTCATTTTATGAGTTTCTGTATCAAAACTAAAGTTTTTAAAGGTGCAATACGATCTGGATCCTGCTACAGAATAAAAAGCCCCGATGAAGCGGAATTGTTGGTTCTGCACCAATCTGTTCATGGAAAATTTAAAGTCTGTTTCCAGCGGACTCATTGGTTTCCCGGCACTTGTGTTGTCTCCGTATAAACGCGAGAATTTTATATAGCTGTCTTCATTATTCTTCAGCCCTCTTTCCAGATTGATTTTATAATATCCATCTGCACCATTTGTAAAATATTTATTTACACTATCTGCAGAAAAATAATCGTATGAAAAAGGAAGCGTAACATCATTGCCTGAGCCATCAACATAATACAACTCGCCTTTGATTATGCCATAGCCAGGTGCAGCCGGCGCAGGATCATCCTGCTTAGGCTTACAGGCAAAAATTGTTGAAAGTATTACAGTGGTTGAAAGTATAAATAGTCTCATGTCAGTTTCTAAATCTTAACAGATATGTAATACTAAAAAATTAATATCCAATAAAGAATATTTTACTTTGAATAGTCTTGTTAAAATTGAAAAAACACAAACTAAAAAATAAAAAGTAATATTCAGAAAGGCCCTATACCACATATTGATCCATGTATTTCAGTCAGTATTTGTTATTCCATAAAAGTTCCTTTAAAATATTAAAATCCTGAACATTACATACATCCTGTCTGCCCGGAAAAATCCGGAAATGTCAAATGTTAAAACATATTTTTGAATTCTCCGTTATTAATAATAGAATTAAAAAAAGGAAATTTAGAAAAATTTAAAGAGGGTAAGATATGTTGGGGCTTAAAACAAAAATAGATCACCGTAACGTAGTGGAGAATAATCCCAACGTTATGCCCGAAGAACAAAACGAAGAGCGATTTTTTTTAGAGGGGCCAAAATCAAGATGGAAAGAATTTAAATTCTTATTACATATTATCTGGGACTTCCTGGTTGGTTTCAGGGTTCTGCACTTTGCCGGGCCTTGCGTGACTGTCTTTGGATCTGCGCGTTTCAAGGAAGACCATCCGTTCTACAAAAAATCGTTTGACGTTGGTGAGGCGGTTGCCAAACTTGGTTTTACTGTCATGACCGGCGGTGGTCCTGGCGTAATGGAAGCCGCTAACCGGGGTGCCAAGCATGGCGGCGGTAAATCTGTAGGTTGTAACATCATCCTTCCGATGGAACAATATGCCAACCCATGGCTGGACCTGAGCGTGAACATCAAATACTTCTTCGTACGGAAGGTATTGTTGTGCAAGTATTCATATGCATTCGTATGTATGCCTGGTGGTATGGGTACTTTAGATGAATTCTTCGAAGCTGTTACACTTGTGCAGACCAACAAGATCAAACGTTTCCCAATCGTGTTGTTTGGCAAGGAATATCATAAGCATTTGTATAAGCACATCCAGTACATGGCTGAAGCAGGTACAATTTCACCGAAAGATCTGGAGTTGTTCTTATTTACCGACGACATCCATGAAATGGAAGCACACCTTACTAAATATGCCGTTGATGCCTTTGGTTTGAAAAAAGTAACGAAACCAAAACGCTGGTTAATCTTCGGTGAATAAAATCATCTATCTGAAAATAATAAAAGAAGTTCTTATCCCGATCCCGATAGCTATCGGGATCGGGATAAGAACTTCTT
>NZ_JBQCDF010000306.1:0-4046 GCF_051961495.1 Cytophaga sp.
ATTGCTGGTCATTGTAACAGTATAACTATCTCCGTTAGCTGCAGTAGTTGTAGTATATGTAGCATTGGTTTCACCTGAAATGGCAACACCGCCTTTTTTCCATTGATATGTAGGAGCTCCCCCACCATTGGCAGGAGTTGCGGTAAACGTAACACTTGTACCTGCACAAATTGCACCTACAGGGCTAGCCGCAATAGAAACAGAAGGCGTTACGGCAGGATTAACTGTCATAACAATTGCTGCGCTAGTCGCTGAAGAGGGGCTTGCACACGTAGAACTACTTGTCATTGTTACGGTATAACTATCACCATTTGCAGCAGTAGTAGTCGTATAAGTAGCATTGGTTTCACCGGAAATATTAATACCGCCTTTTTTCCACTGGTATGTCGGTGTTGTACCACCATTGGTTGGAGTTGCCGTGAACGTAACACTTGCATTTGGGCAAATTGTACTTGATGGAGTTACAACAACAGATACTGATGGAGTTACGGCTGATGTAACCGTCATAACAATGGCTGTACTTGTTGCTGTCAATGGGCTCGCACAACTTGCATTACTGGTCATTGTTACAGTATAACTGTCGCCATTTGCAGCAGTGGTTGTTGTATAGGTTATATTGGTTTCTCCTGAAATATTCACACCGCCTTTTTTCCACTGGTATGTTGGTGCAGAGCCACCATTCGTTGGCGCAGCAGTAAATGTTACACTTGTACCAGTACAAATTGTGTTTGATGGACTTGCTGTAATAGATACTGACGGTGTTATAGTTGGATTAACTGTAACCACAATGGCGTTTGATGTAGCAGGATTACCTGTAGGACATGTAGCATTGCTGGTTAATGCAACAGTGTAGCTATCGCCATTAGCTGCAGTTGTAGTAGTATAAGATGCATTTGTTGCCCCTGGAATTGCTGTCGCATTCTTACTCCATACATATGTTGGAGTAGTTCCTCCGTTTACAGGAGTTGCGGTGAAAGTTAAACTCGAACCTGCGCATATAGTAGTAGATGAACCTGCTGCTATGGATACACTTACCGGGTTTGCTGTGTTTACTGTCATCACGATAGCATTGCTTGTTGCTGTTGCTGGAGATGCACAAGCAGCATTACTGGTCATGGTCACCGTATAACTATCTGCATTTGTAGCGGTAGTCGTTGTATAAGTGGCATTGGTCGCACCGCTAATGTTAGTACCACCTTTTTTCCATTGATACGTCGGCGTTGTTCCGCCATTCGTTGGTGTAGCTGTAAATGTTACACTCGAACCTGCACAGATCGTACTTGAAGATGCTGTAATTGATACAGTTGGTGTAACCGGCGGATTCACTGTTACATCATAACTAAATGCTGCTCCAGTACAACTTCCTGTGTTGGAAGTTGGTGTTATTACATATTCAACCACAACGGGTGAGACAGAATTATTATTAAGAGCCTCTGTAATAGGATTAGCTGTCTGCCCTGTTACGGCAGGATTTGTAATACCTGCAACTGCAACTCTTGACCATGAATAAGACGAAGCCACATTGCTTGTAATAGAATAGCTTTGTGCAACTCCACTGCATATTGCTCCGGTTGCAGCCGAAGTAATTGCTGGCTTAGGATTAACAGTTACAGTATAATTTACAGCTGCACCTACACAAGAACCTGTAGTGGCTGTTGGTGTAATCACATAAACAACGTTTACAGGACTTGTACTGCTGTTTGTAAGGGTTTCTGTTATTATGCTTGTTGTTCCTGATCCTGTAGTTGGCGTAATGGATGTTACTGCTGCGCGGGTCCAGCTAACACTTGAAGGTATGGATGTTCCAATAGAATAATTCTGTGCCACGCTACTGCAAACAGATCCGGTTGTTGAAGATGTGATTGTAGGTTTTGCATTCACTGTTAATACGGCTGCGCTTGAAGGAAGCGTCTGACAAGAGTTTGTTACATCAACCGTATAGCTTCCTGCATCTCCGACAGCAAGCGTACCGATTGAATATGTTGAATTAGTTGCTCCTGAAATAGCTGTACCTCCTTTTTTCCATTGATAAGATAACGTTCCACCGGATGCAGTAACGGTAAATGATGTACCCTGTCCTTCACATTTGGTATCATTACCTGGTTGAGCTGAAATAGACGGAGGTGTACAAAGCAAATAACGGGAAACGAATCCGTCCTGAACACCTGCAAGAGAAATTGTTTTAGTTGTAGGACTTGGATCATAATCCCCATTTCCTGAAAGATCTCCTGCAAGTAATATTTTTCCTGCAGCACTTACCGTTACGGCATTTGCTACTTCATCAGATGTGCCGCCAACATTATAAGCTGCGGTTGCAGTCCCGGTTGTTCCAGACAAAACTGCAAAAAAACCGTCCTTGCCGCCAAGCCCTGTAATGGTTTTACCATTACCGAAATTAACTGTCCCGCTTGCAAAACCAGATAACACAATATTACCTGAAGCATCAAATGCCATTGAAGATAAGTTATCTTCACCGGTAGTACCTGTAGCCATATGCCAATTATACGCCCCGGTCGAAGTATAACTCGCCACGAAAATATCATTCAGGCCTATTCCCGAAAAAGTCGCGGTTGTTGTACTTGCTGGATTAAAATAAACATCCAATGCGTCATTTTTAACAATACCACCAACATAAACGGTCGAATTCGTCTTATCAACAAGAATAGTATTCCCCTGATCCAATAAAGCCGCACCAATATTAAATGACCATTGATGACTCATATCCGAAGCATACTTTGCTACAAAAACATCTCCGCTGGCACCTGCACCTGCCTCAGAAATCTGATTCGTTCCATTATTCCCATCCAGCGGACTCATGTCGATATTTTGACCTCTGAAAAAACCCGTAAGATAAATATTTCCAGAAGCATCTAAATCAATACCATTACCACCGTCACCATCTACTCCACCGTAATTATAAGCAAACTGACAAAGCAATGAAGCATCATATTTCGCAACAAAAATATCTGTTGCACCTATTGGTGTACGATTTATCGCAGTGCCCCCCGGATTAAAATTTGTAGGACCGTTAGCGAGCAAACCGGTTATATAAACGTCTGTTCCGAATACTTTAATATCATTCAACTGATCACCGGTTGCTCCTGTGGTTGTCTTTAACAACCTGCTTACCTGAAGAACCAGATTGTTATTATACTTTACAAGTGCCATAGCACCAGAGCCGGCACTTGGAGGAAAACCAACGCCACTGTTATCAAATTTCACATTAGCACCAATAATACTAGCTGCCATGTAAACATTATTACTGGCATCTACATAAACTTTTGTTCCTACATCGTTACTTGTATTACCAAAGGCAATAACTTTCTGTAATTGACCTGAAGAATTATACTTCGCAATGAACCCATCTATTGATGCACCAGCAGATGCTGATGTTCTCAACGAATCAGATCCAACAACTAATGGATTGAAATTGACATTTGTTCCATTATAGCTTCCGCATATAAAAATATTATCGCTGGCATCTGTAGCAACGGATGCTATGTGAATTGTACTGGAAGCTTTGCCCAAGCTATATACCAATTCAGTCGTTTGCGCATTTAGCCTCAGGTTCAAAAAGAAGGCTAAAATAAAAACAATAAGTATGTTTTGTCTCATCATATCAAGTAGATTTAAAGGTACAAACTACTGAATTGTCAGGATGAAAACAATATGCACTAATGAATTACTTCAACTTTATCACTATATAATTCATCTTCAAATTGCACTTGTACAAAATACATACCTTGAGACAAGTCAGCAGTATTTAAATCAATAAGCTCTGTATCAGATTGAATAATTTGTTCAAACATTATAACTGAAGCACCTTGTATATCATATACAATTACTGTTACTTTTTTTCCATCCCTGTTTGTAATGGAAATGTTTGCATGATCTGCTGCCGGATTAGGGTAAACAGACACTACTTTTAATCCATTATCTACCGGTATTACAGCTGTACATACAGATACCGTTAATGTAGCGGGTAATGAAGTCGCGATCGGTGGACATATGCCGGTTACGGTACATGTATAATCACCATTATCTGC
>NZ_JBQCDF010000307.1:0-16035 GCF_051961495.1 Cytophaga sp.
AAGAAGCAGTTTTTTATTCTCCGAAACATACGTTTACATTTACGCCTGAATATACAATCATTGAACAGGTAACTTTACCGGATGCTTACCAGCTACAGGCATACCATTCACCGGTAGAAGATATCATACAACCTCCCCAATAATTAACGTTAATGCCGCTGCTTACAGATAGCTGTAAGTATTTCTTTACGATCATTAAGTTAATTTTCAAATGAACATTATTCAAAAGTGGTGTTTGCTGCTGTTTACAATGGCTGCAGGCACAACAACTGTATTTGCACAGGAAGATACGCTTGCAACACCAATCGTGTGTTTATCCTGTGTCTGTAAAAAAGATGTAACACCGGCAGCTGTTATGATCAGCCACCTGCACGCAAGAGGGGAGTGGATGTTTTCATACCGTTACATGAATATGGATGCCAGAGGTATTCAGCAAAACGGTACTGCTGTTTCAAACGATCAGGTGTACAATCAATACCTGATGTCGTCGGATAAGATGCGGATGGATATGCATATGCTGATGGCCATGTATGGATTAGGTAGAAAGATCACACTGATGGGAATGGCAGAATACAACCGTTCCAGCATGAATATGAATGCGCCGGAAGGTTCCATGCATATGCATCCGGGTATGGATATGTCAGCAGGCATGGAACATGAAATGAAAACTTCCGGCTTCGGCGACGTATCGCTGACGGCTTTATACGGACTTGTATATATGCCGTATCATCTGGTAATTGTTTCCGGCGGACTATCCATTCCGACAGGTTCTATTCAGACCAAAGGCGGCCGCGGCAGTATGTATCCGGATCAGCGCTACCCCTATATGATGCAGCGCGGTTCAGGTACCTGGGATGTTTTGCCTGGTATAACTTATACATACCAGAAAGGTAAATCCATGGCAAGCTCTCAGCTGTATTCAACCATCCGCACCGGATATAATTCTGTAGGCTATAAACTGGGAAACAAAATTTCATTCAACAGCTGGTTTGCATACCGCTGGTTTAACTGGATGAGTACTTCACTACGGGTTGAAGCAACTGCTGCAGGTAGTATCAAAGGGTCTGATCCGGATTTATATATCTATACTGAACCTGCTGCAAACCCGGTTAATTATGGTGGACAGGCGGTCTTCGGATATGCAGGCATTAATTTTTATTTCCTGAACAGAAATAAAATTGCCGTGGAAGGCGGACTGCCGCTTTACCAAAACCTGAATGGTATTCAATCAACACTTTATACAAACATTAATTTTAATTATTCCATCTTATTATAAAATGTATATGAAACACCTGAGTATCTTAATGCTTGCGCTGCTGGCAGCAGCATGCAAGCCATCAAAAGAAGATCCGTCTTCTCCTGCCAATACTGTTGTTACAGCTCCGCTGAACCTGCATTTGCACACCTACATCGGAGCAACAGAAGTTGACGGCTATGATATCGTCTACAGAACGGTTGATGGAAGAAAACTCTCTTTATCTATGGCACAGGTTTTTCTTTCTGATATTGAGCTGGTGAAATTTGATGGCAGTACGTACGCGGTGAAAGATACCGTTCTTCTGGCGAACCCTGCTGAACAGGTATATAAATTGGGAAATGTGCCGGTTGGTAATTACAGGACAATCCGTTTCAAGGCAGGGTTGCTGCCGGCAGTCAACGCGCAGGTGCCGTCCGGTACGGGCGGTCCGTTGAACAACCAGACTATGTGGTTTACGACACCCGCGCAGACTGAAAATTATATTTTCATGAATTGCTCAGGAAAAATTGATACTACCGTTGCCATGAGTGCTGCAGATGCAGATATGGTTGCTTTTACTTATAAGATCGGCACCGATCCGCAGTTGAAGCAGATCGTAATGCCAAACCAGACTTTTACAGTACAGCCAAATGCAACTGGTTACGTACATATGCTGGCAGATTACTCCATACTGTTTAACGGAGTGGATCTGCTCGATCCTGCCAATTTATCTATAACTACAGCCGCTCAAAATTCATGGCCTGAAACCGGCGCACAATGGCCGATATCGGTTACTGTTGCAGATAATATTGTAAACATGTTCAGATATGAAAACGAATAAAGCATGCTTTTGAAGAAAAGCATATCGATATACATATCCATGTTTTTGATTGGTGTATTCGCGCTGCAGATAAGCGTGAATACACTGGTCTATATACAATTCAAAATAAAACAGCAGATTATTTCGGAAGAAATATGTGTTCAGCGTTTTAATAAAGCCAATACCTGTAAAGGCCGTTGTTATTTGAAGAGCCGGCTGAAGAAATGCGATCCTGAAAAATCCTGTCTGCATGAATACCTGAAATTTAAGATTGACCTGTATTGTGTACATGATGCTGAAAAAGTTTCCGTTGCATTTATTTTTCTTTCTATAATATATCCGGCGTACAACAGCCACATGGTTGATGATGTCGCGGTTGATTTTTTTCATCCTCCGGCGTGATGTATAGTTCATACCACTAATACATGACAAAAAAGGATTAAACATCAACTCATAAAACAATGAAAGAATATTTAAATACGGATAGAATTTTAAAAATAACAGCAGTCTTTTTTATGCTGTCTGTTTCCATAAGCAGTTTCGCGCATTTTGGTTCTAAAGGACCTTTTGGCGGAACGGTCACTTGTTCGATCACCGCGGCAGATACTGTTTATATTGGTACTGCAGAAGGTGGGGTATATGAAAGTACAAGTACTGCTCTCGTTGGCTGGCGCCCAAGGCCTGTGGGTTTGAAAAGCGGAAAAATCACAGCGCTCGCGCATACCGGAAAATTTCTCTATGCGGCAACGGCAGACAGCGGCATATTTGTTTTCAATGGATACGATCCGGGCTCAAGCTCCAATCGCTATTGGAATAAAGTTAATACAGGACTTACAGATTTACATGTGACAAGCCTGTTAGCGATTAGTACAACCACTTTGCTGGCAGGAACTTCAAGCGGGATCTTTATAACTACCAATGGAGGTGCTTTGTGGACTGCAGCGAATGGCAGCCTGCATCATCTGCATGTAACGCAGTTTGCGAAAATTCAGAATAAAATATTTATTGCTGCAGAGGATGGCGGTGTGTATGTATTCGATGATACCGGTACGGACTGGGTTGATTTCAACGATACCCATACAGATCATGTAAATGGAACCAATGCATTATCTGCGAATGCTTCAACCGATGAATTGATGGTGCTGAATGAAAACGGACTTTTCCTGACAACGTCTGTTTCTACGACAGCAGCTCCGGTATACACATCGGTTTTTGCAAACCTTCCGTCTGACATTATCATTCAGACAATTTATAATGACGGCACTTCCTGGTATCTGTCAACGGATCAGGGGATATTTGTATCTGCTACCGGCACGATCAGCTGGTCTGCTTTAAATACCGGCCTTCCGGCTGTACAGGTCAATACAGTTATTTCCTTTAAAGGCGGTCTGGTATGCGGTACCGTGAATAAAGGTATTTATAAAGCATCACTTCCGTTTACAGCGTGGACAATCATGAATGTTGGTTTCAATAATTTAAAGACAACAGCCATGCATACCAGCGGTGCGGGTTTTGTTGTTGCTGCAACGGAAAATGGTATATACGTAAGCAATGATATCGCAGCAAATTATGAGGTTTCCAATAACGGACTGATTGATAGCTTGCATGTAAATGATTTAATCATGGGTGAATCGTTCCTGTTTGCGGCCACTCAAAACGGCGGGGTCTATGTTACCCCAGACTCCGGTAAACATTGGTCCGCAGTAACAACAGGTCTTGCTACGTTGAATATTAAAAAGCTGTTTTATGCAGACAATACATTATATGCAATTGACGCAAACAATCAGATCTATCGTTCGTCGCTGGCTTCCATCAGCTGGTCGCCCATGCAGACCGGCTTGCCGGTAAACGCGAAGCCTACCGCTATGGCGTTTTATGGAAATAATATTCTTTTGGGTACGCTCGGACAGGGAATATTTATCCGTACAACAACCGGTTCATCCTGGAATTCATACAACAGCGGCTTATCAGACTGGAACGTTACTTCAGTAACGGTTATGGAAAATAAGATCTATGCCGGCACAGATGGATCCGGTGTTTTTATATCAGATTCGGCTAAGGCAGCTATTCACTGGTCTGCAACAGCTCCAACTTCGATCTGGCATACGACAACGATGCATCTGAATAGTTCAAAAATACAGGCAATGGCAGCGTATGGTGGTTATGTATGGACAAGCTGCGCAGGTGCTTTATTGGCAAGTTCGGATGAAGGTGCAACCTGGATCGAAGGCGGAACACAATTTAACCTGCCAAGCTTTACGGATGTGGTTAAAATTAATTTTGTCACCACAAGAGTATTTGTATCAACGGAAAATAATGGTTTGTATTCAAATGGATTATCAGAATTGCCGCCGGTAGTAACCGGTTTACGCAACTCATCTGTGAATACGGATGCATTGGAGATTTATCCGAACCCGACAGCCGGCAGCTTCACGTTAAATACTTCAAACATTAAAGGCCAAATTGCTCAGGTAACAATTTTTGATCATTCAGGTAATGTTAAAAATCGTTTCAATGGGTTGCAGGAACTTTACACCGTAGATTACACGCAAGGTTTATACGTTGTTCAGGTGAACACGACAGCAGGCGCTGTATATACACAGAAAATGATTATTCAATAAATAATTAATGGCAGCATGCGGCATTGTTTCACATGCTGCCATTAATTTCTATACACTTATGAAATATCTTATTACATTATTTATCAGCGCGTTCATTTTATGTTCCTGTAAAAATGAACAGGCGCATGACACAAAAACATCGCTGGTATCAGGTATAACAGTAGTCAATGAAACCGACCCGGTATGTCATATGGATGTGAAAGAGCATTTGAGTGATACGGCCATGATCGATGGCCAGATTTGGGGCTTTTGCAGCATTGTTTGCAAAGAAAAATATCTCGACTCAAGAAAATAAAATATTTTTTACGCGGGAAAAGCATGCGGATGCATTATCAATAAACCGGTATTGCACCAGTGCCTACGATTGTTTATTTTCAAAAAATGATAAAATCATTATTCACTATTTTATTTATAAATACAATGAACCAACAACCCCTAATAGAAAAAGTATTAACTGCTGAAGAACAGAAACAATTAACACCGGATCAGGTGATCGCCAGTTTAAAGGAAGGGAACAAGCGTTTCTGTTCCGGGACTTTAACAATGCGCGATCACTCAAAACAGATACGCGATGCCGTTAGCGGCCAGTTTCCTAAAGCTGTTGTTTTATCATGTGTGGATTCACGGGTTCCGATTGAGGACGTTTTTGATAAAGGCATAGGAGATATGTTTGTTGCCCGTGTCGCAGGAAATATTGTAAATGAAGATATACTGGGTTCCATGGAATTCAGCTGTAAAGTTTCAGGAGCAAAGCTGGTTCTTGTGATCGGACACGAATACTGCGGTGCAATCAAAGGTGCGATTGATAATGTGCAATTAGGCAATCTTACCGGCTTGCTTAAAAAGATCAGACCTGCGGTTGAGAGGTGCTGTGATTTTCCCGGCGAGCAGACGTCTAAAAATCCACAGTTCGTTGATCTGGTCGTGCGCGAAAATGTTAAAGTGACCGTAAATAACATTCGTAATCAAAGTCCTATTCTAAAAGAAATGGAAGACAAAGGAGAGATTAAGATTATTGGTGCGTACTACGACATGGATAACGGTCAGGTGACGTTCTACGAGTAATTTTAAATAATTATGAATTATGAATTATGAATTATGAATTATGAATTATGAATTATGAATTATGAAATATGAATTATGAATTATGAATTATGAATTGAACTCTATTGAAGCATTCTTATTTTTAATTCAATTCATAATTTATAACTCATAATTCATAATTTAATCCACGCGTACCGTTTTCTGTGTGTGCGGTAGTTCAGATCTTCTTCGTACAAGTATGCTTCTTTTTCGAACACAATATTTTTATACGCCATATTGGTGTCGAATTTAAAGCGGAATAAATTAACCAGATAATTTCCCAGGTAAAGCGGAAAGAATAAAAAAGGAGTCAGCTCCTTGGTTTGTTCGTGGTGGATCAATTCATGATTGATCAATACATCGTTTTGCAGATCTTTTTCATCACGCAGGAAAATCCAGAATACTGCATACTGGGCCCGGAAACCTTTCTGTTCCCCGGTGCCTTTACTGAATAAGCCTGTTACATGTTTCATGTACCGGGGGGCGTGAACAAGCCTCATGCTAATTATGAATTATGAATTATAAATTATGAATGAACTGGCAAATGGTTGGTGATGCCTGGGTTGTAGTTGTGTTTATTCTAACAAACAAGTTGGTTAAACACCAACCATGGCGGGTTGGGTGCGTTCACAAATTTCATGCAATTTAAATTATGAATGGAAGTCACGTTAAGAATTCATTCATAATTCATTCCGCCGCGGCGGATTATAATTCATAATTATTTAAAGTCCGATCATTACAAATGACCCCCAGTACTTCGCATCCGGATATTCTTTCATCAGATCTTTTTTGGCTTTATTGAAAGCCTCTCTTTTATTGCCCGACTGTATCCAGTTTGTATAGAAGCTTTCCATAAGTTTGATCGTAACTTCATCAGAAACTTTTGACAGACTCATGATGATGGATTTGGCTCCTGCCACAGTAAACGAACGCTGCAGACCGTATACACCTTCACCTATTTTTACTTCACCCAATCCGGTTTCGCAGGCACTTAATACCACCAGCTCCGTTTTGTCAAGCGATAAGTTCATGGCTTCGTACGCTGTAAGAATACCATCTTCTTTATTGATCGAATTGATGTTGTCTGTTGTAAGCAATTCACCACCATTAAACAATAGCACACCAGACATCAGTAAAGGGTTTGTAACATTTTTACCGGCAATCTCTACTTCTGATGCGGCCGCATCCTGCCAGAAAAAGCCGTGGGTTGAAATGTGCAGCACATTCGGGTTTTTAATACTCTTAACAGTATCTTCTGTTGCCGCAGAGCCAATGAACATCTGTGTTTTCCAGTTGCTGGCAGTGAGCAGTGTATTGATCTTCTTCACTTCTGTTTCTGATCCCGGTAGTTGTTCAAGCGCGGACTCCTCTGCAACAGCAGGATCTGTGAAATAAGTCGGATTGGCGATCAGATCAATTTCAGGTTTCTGTGTTGTTTCCTGTTTTGCCTGCTTTGTTTGTGCAACTGCGTTTTTATTGATGACATCACGGGACGAACCAATATTGACAATGTTTGCAGAATTGATCAGGTAGTTACCCTGTTCGTTTTTCAGCGTTTCCACATTGATCTGGTTGTATACACCATCACCGGCAAAATAGATTGTTGTATAAGAAGGTTCTATTAATGTTGCAATGGTTTTCCAGTATTGATCGTAAGAAGCATTATCCTCTTTGCTGAACCGGATCATGTTGCGGTAATATTTCAAGTGTTTGGTCTCAAGCTCAGCTCCGTTCTTTTCAATGGCAAAGGTTGGCTCGCCGGACTTGTTTGTTACGGCAATAAAAGCATACCAGATAGTATCGCTGAATGATTTTGTATAATACCTGAATGGAATAGTTTCGATTGCAATTTCATGATCCTGTAAACTCTGCTTCACATTTTTCCAGGTATAAACGCTGGATCTACTTTTACTCTGTTCCACGAAATCCGCAGAAATACCGCTTAACTGTTTTTCCGTTGCTTCCAGGCGGGCTTCAAGAAGTGTGATGTCAATGTTTTCTTCTTTACGTTGAATCGCGTTTAATGAGTAGGCAATCGCCAGGTTATCGCGCAGATCCTGCCAGTCCTGGTACAGACGGATCGCCGTAGTATCGCCGCTTGCATAGATCTTATTTTTGATCTTCAGCTGTGAGTTAAGTAAAATGGATTTCGTCTGTAATTGAATGTTAAGAATCTTGCCGATCATTTCGGGATGTTCCTTGCTGTTTGTAAAGGCAATCGTTTTGTAGAACTCAAAGTCATCTTTGATTTTATCCCAGTAAGCCATCTTGCCGCGCTCACTTAAAAACGGAAATACCTGATCAATGTAAAGCAGGGATTTGTTGGTACATTCTTCAATGCTTTCAATGGCTTTTGATGTATTGCCTAAGATGTAATACATCTGCGCGCAGCTTCCCAGGGCAAATACATAACCCGGATGCGTATCATCAAACATATTTTTGTAATCATCACGGGTTTTTTCAAAGGCAGTGAGTGCCTGCGCATATTTCCCTGAGCGGTAATAAATTCTTCCGGAAAGATTGGTCAGCTGTGCGCTGTGTACATTCGTTTTTCCTGCTTTGCTTTCCCAGATTCTCTTTGCAATGTCAATATTCGACAAGGCTGATGAATACTGGTTGGTCAGGGCAAGGAAGATGGAATAGTTTTCCAGACCTTCGGCATAGAGAATGGAATTATCGCCTTCGGTATTTTTAATAATTTCCAGTGCCTTTAAAAACTGGCTTTCAAGGTCGGCATGTTTTGTTTTATTTTTACGGGTTGTATATATATCTGCCTGGAACGTTGCCAGCGCGGTTTCATGCATTAAGATCCCCGTTTTGATATTCTTCTCGCCATATGTTTTCAGGTAGATCTGCAGTGCTTCTTTCATGTTTGATTCAGCTTTTTCATAATCACCAATGGCGGTATGCAGCTGCTTGTAATAAAGAAGGCTGGTTGCGTACGGAATTGATTTCTCTCCGTAAATATTCTTTGTAATCTGTAATGCACGATTGAAATAATCATCAGCTTCAGCATAATTCCCTACGATCAGGTTTTGCTCGCCCAGGTATTCAAGCGTTGTACAGATACTTTTATGGGTTTCGCCCACACTCTGTACTTTATTCTTCAGGATAGAAGAAAGGATCTTGTTGGCTTTTTGATATTCACCTTTTTTACTGTACAGCAATCCGATCTCTTCAACCATGAATAGATCTTCCGCATCTGAAAGGTAGATTTCTTCAGATGCTTTCTTTGCTTTTGTGAGCAGGGCATCCGCAGCGTCATAATCACCTTCTATTACTTTTAGTTTCAGGAATAGTTCCAGTGTTTCAATGTACCGGCTGGTATATTTCTTTTTATTATTTTTTTCAAAAATACTGATGCTGTTTGTAAGGTAGGTGTTCGCAGCGCCGTAGTCGCCGGTAATGGTTTTCAATTCACCCAGCTGGGCCAGGTAAATGGCGTAGAGGTTGTGCGTATTGCCGAATTCTGTCTCTGCCCGTTTCAGATACGATTGCAGACGGTTTTCTGTCATGCCGAATTCTTCGGTGTATATATATACTTTCGCAAAGGCCAGTGTGTTTAAATAATAATCCGGGTTCTCGATGGAAACCTGTTTTTGAAAATCATTGTCCAGCACATTGGAGAACAATGTTTTCGCCTCCTTGAATTTATCGAGGTTGAAAGAATAGAAGCATGCCTTTGTAAGCAGGATGACCTGATAAGCGGGAGATGTTGTGCCGGTAAGTTTTGCCTGGATGCTAAGCGCTTCATTCATGGTGCTCTCAGCTTCTTCGTATTTCTGCTGCTTGATTAAAACAGGGATCAGGGTTTTCAGATACGAAATGCGCAGGCCGCTGATTTCAGGTAATACCGGTTGCCCGATAAAGCTTTTTAGCATGGTTTCCGCTTCGGGCCAGTTGTGTCCGGCAATCTCATATTCAATATCTGTAAAGCTGTTGTTTAAATAAGCCAGATTGGTTTTGTTGAAATAGCCAATCAGTTTGATTGTAATGTCATTGTTATAATAATCCGCTTCTTCTTTTTTCCCCTGGGCGAGCAAAGATTTTACAAGGCCGGTTTCAATTGTGATCTGTTCCGGAGCATGCGGAAGAAAGAACCGTGAGGAAAGGGCGGATGCAGTTTTAAATTCTTTTTCCGCCAGATGATATTCATCGTTGTCTAAAAAGCAGTAGCCTAATAAAGAATGGTATTTGGCATTGTTCCCTTCGCGGTGGCTGATCAGGCTTTCGTTTTTCTGCAGGTAAGCGATTGCCGAGTCGGTAAGGCCATTGTCCAGATAAGCCTTGCCTTTTAACAGAATCAGGTTGGCAATGAGATTTTCACGCAGACGTTTGTTGTTTGCCGTAAGTTCTGCAACCATAAAACCGCCATTGGCAAGATCAAACAACGTATCTCTGGGAATGCATCCCTGAACGGTCTTTACGTGATTATCAGTTTGCTGAATAACTTTATTGAGGTATCCCTTGCCGGCTAATGAAAGCAACTGATAATACTGAATGCGTGTGCGGTCATAAGGGGGTAATAATACCAGTTCTTTTTTAATCTGCTGGAAAGCAGAATCGATTTCAAGAAACTGTCCGCGGTGTACAAAATAATCTGCGTAGATGCTGAACGCGGAAGCTAAGGCGTAGGTGTTTTCTGTTTTACTGAGGGCAGGTAAATATTGGCGCACGGCTCTTTGTGCTGCCGCCGCATCTGAAGATTTGTCGAGCATCTCAGAGAAATAGGCTAAAAAGCAATTGCTTCGCAAGAGGTTGATCTCACTGCCTTTTTTTTCAAGCGTTGAAATCAGTTTTTTAGAATAAAAAAATCCGCCTTTATAATCACCCTGTTCAGCAAATATTTCAAGCTGAATAAAATCAGGTTCGAAAGTTTCTTTCTGCGCAAAACTTTTAAACAGCAACAATGAGCATACTGCCGTCAGGGCAATGGATTTAAACCTGTTCATGTAAAAAGGAGGTATAGATGATATTAGTTAAAACCATAACGGATTAAAATTTCATTGCTGCCGCCGCTGTTATAATTCATGTTTGAGGAAGGTGCAACACTGAACTCATAACGATAACCCAGAAGAACTTTCGGTGTTACGTTCACGCTTGTATAAAGCCCGAGAACATTTTGGTATACATAACCGATCCCCGCAGTGAATGTCTGGTTGAAGATGGTGCTCAGGTTCACATAATAGTTCAGCGGCCTGCCGGCATAGTAGCGGACCATTACGTGCGGCTGAATAGCAATGAAATCGGTCACGTTGAACTTGATACCGGAAATAAAAAAGATATTCCGTTTCACCAGCGATTTGTCTGTGGTTTTATCGGTGTATAGTTTATTCGGGTCAATCAGGATCAGGTCCGGGATAGACAAGCCTGCATAAAACGTTTGTTTCTTATAGTATACACCCGCGCCAAACGTACTGATGATGCCTTTGGTAGCATTGGAATTAAAGAACGGATCGTTGTCGTCCCATTTGAATGCTTTGTTCACACCAAAATCAATCTGGGAAATACCGCCTTTCAAACCAAACTGCAGGGAGGATTCACGGCCTGTTTTGATCTGGTAACTGGCATTGGCAGAGAAGGTGATCTGACTGAAATCACCAATGGCATGTCTGCCAACCACCAGGCCGCCGCCCACATTCTTTCCAAGCGGCGCTTCAACTGTGATCAGCTGTGTGTTGGGCGTTTTAGGGAATTTATTCGATTGTGCCCGGTATACACCTGTAGCTCTGAGCTGCGTGCCGCTGCCCGCATACGCAGGATTGTAGTACAGAAGCACATTCTGGAACTGACCTATATTCGGATAGATCTGGGCATGTGCAGATAAAGCAAAAATACAGGAAATCAGTAAAAGTATCTTTTTCATACGAAGTGGTAAAAGTCAATATATAATCTAGTCGGAATGTATTTTAAATATTCAGGGCCATGGTTTCAGGGGTTACAGCAAGTATTCGTGTCGCCGTACTGTAGCGTTTTTTCTGTAAACGTTCATAAAGCAAAGATATGTTTATTTGCTTTATGAACGATGGATAACATCATGAAAATAGCGCATCCGTAACGGGGTGATATTATAACCGGGGCACTCACAAATGTAATCCAGTTTTAATGACAGTACAAACATCTTATATTAAATAAATCAGCGTACCACCTGGATGTACTGCATCAGTTCGCGGCCATCGTTCTCTTTGTACACATAGTAGTAGACACCGGCTTCCACAGGTTTGCCTTTTTTATTGATCCCCGTCCAGTCGTTCTGGTAGTTGGTGGTTTCGAATACAATGTTTCCGGCCTCATCCATGATGGTGAGTGAATTGCTGGTAAGATTCGCATAGGCGATCACCAGGCCGTCGTTGAAACCATCGCTGTTGGGAGTCATGATTTCGTTTGCCTTCAGCGGCGGCGTTACAGTAAGCGGCACTACTTTGATCAGCACATAACCGGCCTCTGATTTCACACCTGCGGAATCGGTTACGGTATAGCCAAGCTTACCCTCACCAATGAAGCCGGAGAAAGGCTTGATCTGCAGGTTGCCGTTTAAATCGATCAGGAAGTTGCCCATTGTCAGAGAATAATATTTATTCTGGATACCGTTGTTCTCCATGTCAATATCTGTTTGTGCAGGATCGATGGCGCGTGTTACGCCCAGGTCATTCTCCAGGATATTGATGATGGTATCCTGTCCAACGGAAATCACCACCGTGTCGGTAGAAACGATTGGCTTCTGTACCGCAGCATAAACAGTAATCGTAAAGGTTCTGGAAACAGCCGCATAGTTCAGAGTCGCCGGAATCCGGATCTCCACATCCACGGTACCTGTCTGCGTGCCCGGAATGATGGTGCCGTCCGGTTTGATTTCAGCAATGTCTGTATTGTTCAGCTGTACAAATTCAATGGTAGATTTATCGGCGTCCGAGTTGGTAAAATATTTCAGCGCAGTGGTATCTCCTCCGGCAATGACACCGCTGGTCGCCAGCAATACTTTGGTATCCTTGTTCGGCGAAACCTTGATGAATGTTTCGATGGAGACACCTTTGTATTTTGCTGTAGGATCCTGTTTAACAATTACCGGTATGGAATCTTTAGAAGCGGCGCAGGTGATGGTTACATAGCCTTTCGGCCCGATGGTTACGCAACCGGCATTCGGGTCTTGAGTATTTTTTAAGCTATAAGTGATTGTGCCGGTGCTTTGCGTGATCGGCTGGATAAAGAACGGCTGGTCGCCTACGTTTTTATACATCGGGAACACGATCAGGTTGGGATCGGCCAGGTCATCCACAATAAAGGTGTATTGCGCGGAGCCCGGGCATTGGCCGGTTTCCGTAGACGTGATCAGGAAGGTTCCTTTGTAGGGAGTCTTTGGCGAACCCTGGAAAGTATTGCCGGAGAAAGAAAATTCCGAAGGCGAAGGCAGGGGATCTTTGATCTGCACAATTTTGAATGTCGGATTGGTACCGCTGCTGGTTTTAAAGACCTGGGAATATGGACCGCTGTTTATAATGGTTCTCGGCAAAGAGCTAGGCGTGATTACCTGCGGAGCATTAACGGTAATTGTTTTGCTTGCTGTTACCGGACAGCCCATGAATGTTTGTCCGGTAATGGTGAACGTAAGGTTGCTGGCCGCGGTTGTTGTATTAACCGGGTTCAGGCTTGTGGTTAGAGTCCCGTCGGCCGGGTTGCTCAGGCCATAGTTATTGCTCCATTTAAAAGGGGAGCTGCTATTGAATGTGCCGTTGGTCATGGAAGCCGTGAAGCTTACATTGGCACCCGAACAGATTGTATTTACAGAGCTCGTGACTGCAGCGGCATAGCTGTATACATTAATGGCCACGCTGCTGGTTTTGGCACAAAGGGTGTTTGGGTTGGTCACGGTAAGGTTGTACGTGTAGATGGTAGTTTTCTCAGCAGGGAACTGTCCTGCCGAGCCGGTGCCGGTGATCAGGGTTTTATCTGAAGGCGTTACCTTGGTTGAATCAAGTGTAGGTGATACAATGTCTGTAGTGGATGACCACTGGTATTTATAAGCTGAGCCTGTGCGCTTACCGCTGGCATCAACAGACAGCAAGATTGAAAAATCATTTTGACAGAGATAAGGAAATTTTGCGAAGGCCGTAGCATCGGGGAGTGGGTTGGTGAGTACGGTTAAGGGTTGTGGTTGTATTGCAAAGGAGCATTTCCCGCTGCGGCCCTGGAAATAGATCGTATTTTTGGAAGCAGACAGGTACTTGGGATCAATCTGAGCCGGGCTGCCGGTTGCAAGTAAAGTCGTTCCGCTTGCATCTGCATACCAGCTGACGGTACCTTCATTAATGTCCGCTGTTACTGTCGCTGCATTGCCCTGGCAGGGCGTAGTAGCAGATTGGGCATCAATGGTTACAGTGGATGATTTCAGGTATACTGAAATCGTATTTTTATTTGGTTCTGAAAGAACGAGGTCTGCCTGTCCATCCTGATCAACATCACCGGCCGCAAGGCTTGTCTTGCCTTTGAATCCCGTAGCGATATATTGTTTTCCAAATTGCAAATCTCCGGAACCATCGTTTATGTAGAATGCCAGCGTGTTTTCACCGGTTTTGGCATTCACAAAAATAGCTGCAAGATCTGGTTTGCCGTCACTATTGTAATCAGAGCCTGCCATGGATAATGGCGTACCGGAAAACGCCTGGTCGGACTGTCTCCTGCCGTTTTTTTCGCTATACGTACCTATCACACCGTCGAAACCAAGTACAATATCTGTTGCGCCATCCTGGTCATAATCTCCGGTGACGATCGGATTGGTTGAAACACTGGATATAGCAGTAGAAGAGGTGAAATTATCTTTTCCTGAGTAATAAAAGCCTGCACCTTTTTCAGCGGTTATGATATCCTTGTAGGTATCCAGGTTCACATCCCCGATGTCTATAGCTGTTACTGCACTTGTCGTTACGGCAACATCTGCTGTGGAATAATCAAATCCGGATAAGGTGGATTTTCTTAAAATCGAAATCCCTTCATTCGCATTGGCATTGCCGGTAATGATGTCCGGAATGTTGTCTGCGTTCAGATCGTTGATGGCAATATATCTCGGAATCACAATATTTTTGATGCCGACGGTAATGCTGGCTGGTTTGCTGAAAGTTGTACGGGTAGCACCGGGAATAATCGTGATCGCATTTCCGGAAGTGTATCCGATAACGATGTCCATAAAGCCATCGATGTTGAGGTCACCTACGGCAAGAGAAGTTGGTATGGCGCTTAAGCTTGTTTGGTAGGAAAGTTCAAAAACAGGAGTAGAAGTTGTTGATTTGTTTGTGAAAATTGATAATGCGTTGCTTGATTTTAAATCTGAACTTAATACCAGCAGATCTTCTTTGCCATCAGCGTCCATATCTGCCAGTTCAATAAAGACCGGTGCATTCGATGCTGTAGCAACTGTTACGGGTGCGTCAAAGGTTGGATTTTTAAAGGCACAGGGTGAACCCTTTTGTACCAGAAAGAACTGTTCGCTGATGGCGGTACCCGATGGTGAAACCTCAACCGTGATGCGGTCATAAGAAGCGCCCACGGGTACGGTTACAGACAAGGCTGTAGAACTCTGGCTTACAACCGTTGCCGGAATGGTACCAAAGTAAACAGCAGTAGGCAGCGTTTTGTAGGCCAGTCCGCTGCCGCTGATCGTGATGGTTGAGCCAACCGTGCCTGCAGTAGGTTTGATGTCGGTTATGACCTGGGCTTTTACAAAAGCCGGCAGGATTAATAATAGGAATATGCTGAATAATTTATCCGGCAAAATTCTTTTATGGGATATATTCATATTCGTGCGAATAAAAAAGGTGCAATCTGTTGTATTAAAAAGAGTTACTAAAAGATATTAATAGGGTAAATCCAGATAAAAGTAACTCTTTTCAGGCAGAAAAAATAGCGTTCAGGAATCAATAAAATTGCGGTTTTATGCCTGCATAATATTGATTTGGTCCGAATGAGGGTTTCTGAAGGGGAAATGGAGGCTGTTGAACAATTTCCTACTAGACCGTCACATAAATGTGCAGTCCGCCGCGGCGGAAAGCTGAGCAGCTCTTTTAATAAGAACTGTTCGCTTTCATTGCCGTTGTGCTTTAGCCAACGGTTTTAGATTAATAACAAATGCGCCGGATAATATGTGCGACCCCGCTGGGGTCGGAGTAGGATTGCATATGTTTTGCTATAAAGCTGTGACCCCGCTGGGGTCATTTCTAATCAGGAGCGCAGGTGAGCATTATGTTATTTTAGCTACGAAGAAAATACCTAATGAATTTATT
>NZ_JBQCDF010000308.1:0-12618 GCF_051961495.1 Cytophaga sp.
TTACAGTGAACGGAGATGGTACAAACGATACATGGGATATCAAGAACATAGAGAGCTTCCCGAATGCGGAGTTTTTGATCTACAACCGTTGGGGGAACCTTGTTTGGAAGAGTTCAGGTTATCCGAAGAAGTGGGACGGCATGAACTTCCGCAATGGAGAGATTCTTCCGGATGGCACCTACTTCTACATCATAAACCTTCACAGCCAGATTTATACAGAGCCATATACAGGCTGGGTACAGGTAGTGAAATAAAAAAAGAAAAATAAAATTACATGATCAGGTTACTTTTTCTACCTGATTATGTAATTCATTATAAAAGATGCCAACTGTGGCATATACTCTACGATCAGCGGTAAAGAAAAGTAAACAAAATCATATTATATAACTAAATGTCGATTTATAAATACGCCTTGTATGTATGAAAAAAATAGTCGGTTTATTAGTATTTTTTATATATAGTTGTGTCCTGCAGGCACAATCCATTTCAGGTATTGTCAATACATATACGCCAGTAACAAATCTGCCGGTTTGTAATCCTTGCGCAGGAAACTGCAATACAGTAACCGTCGTTTCAACAGCATCTTTTTCAGTAGGTGACAGGGTCTTGATCATTCAGATGAAAGGCGCGTCAACAGATCTGACAAATACATCATCTTTTGGAGAAATATCAAACTATGCTGAAGCAGGTAATTACGAGTTTAAAACAATTCAAAGTATAGCAGGTTCGGATATAACCTTTACAACCGGTTTGTCAAATACATATAACGCTGCCGGCCTGGTACAATTGGTTCGCGTGCCGGTGTATGCCAACCCAACAGTAACGGGTGTATTAACTGCTCAGCCATGGAACGGTATGACAGGTGGTATTCTGGCAATTGAAGTTACAGGTACACTTACCTTATCTGCAGACATTGACCTGAAAGGTTTAGGTTTCAGAGGAGGTATCAGTATTACAAATGGTTCTGCCTATCCTTGCGGCCTGACAGATTATTTTTATTCAGGAACAAATTATGATAATGCAGCTCCCAAAGGAGAAGGTATTGCCGAAATTCTTAGCGGATACGATTTGGGAAAAGGAGCTTATGCCAATGGCGGTGGCGGCGGTAACAGCCATAATGGCGGCGGCGGCGGCGGTTCGAATGGTGGTAGTGGTGGTAACGGCGGCAATGATTATTGCTCCGGCACTATTTTATCCGGAGGTGTTGGAGGTTATCAATTGAATACAAGTGGAGGAGCAAAAGCATTTTTAGGCGGAGGTGGTGGTGCCGGCCATCAGAATAATGATGTCGGAACAAGCGGCGGCAATGGCGGTGGTTTGATTTTTATCAAGGCAAATCAGATTGCTGGTAATACACATGTCATTGATGCTTCGGGAGCTTCAGCGTTGAATACTACAGGAAGCGGTAATGATGGAGCCGGTGGTGGCGGCGCAGGCGGGACAATCAAGATAGAAACAAACACCATAACAGGAGCATTAACGATTCTTTCCAATGGGGGCAAAGGCGGTGACATGACTTATACCGGTGGCGGCCATGCACCGGGCGGCGGCGGTGGCGGCGGCGTTATTTGCACTTCACTGGCTTCTATCCCGGCACTCGTAACAACAAGTGTTGTGAAAGGAAACTCAGGGATCGTTACTGCAGATGGAACCACATTAGGCGCTCACAGCGGGATGGACGGCGTTGTTATGACCTCATGCCTTACAGTACCTCCGGTAGGGCCAAAAAAAATCATTGCGAATTTAGGATCAGATGTTGTGTTGTGTAATCCAATCAGTACAACATTGAATGCTGGCATTACCGGTTCATGGTACACATATAAATGGTACCTGGATGGTATACTGTTGCCGGGAGAGACAGGATCGTCCATAATAGCTGCTGCACCGGGCGAATATAAAGTTGTTGTAAGTTCTACCGGTTGTCTGGATGGAAAAGATTCCGTCGATATTTCTACGAAAGCGGCAGTACCGAATAATACGACCTTTTGTGCGCCACCTGCAAAGGCAGTTACTCTTTCAGTAACCGGTACAGGAAAATACAAATGGTGGGATGCCGCTACCGGTGGCACAGCGCTGGCCAAGGGGAGTACATACACACCAACGTTATCGGCAACATCAACATTTTATGTAGAAGATACGGCTACGTTCTCATATGGCAATTTTACACCTGTCAATATGCTGACATCGTTCAACAATCGTTCTGGCGGCTCCAATACATATATGGCATTTAATGCATTAAGCGCATTTACCATTGATTCTGTAACATTAAACATTCGTACATATAATACGAACACTGATAACTTAGTCATTAATCTTCGCCAGAAAGGCAACCCTGCCATACTTGCAACAAAAGGCTTGCTGGTCACAGGACCGTGCAATTGTACAAAAGATTATTCCGTGCAGTTTTATCTGGGTTTTGCTGTTCCGCCGGGTAATGATTACTATCTGGAATATGCAACAGGAAGCGTGAATGTACATTGGGATGGTTCCGGAGCATCCTATCCATATTCAGTACCTGATATTATAACAATCACCGGGTCTGTAGATGGTAGCGGCAATGCACTTTCCTGGGCGCCTACTTCATACGGCTTTTTTTACAACTGGAAAATTTCAGCGGGTATTCTGTGTAAACGTGTACCGGTTACAGCAACATTGTTTTGTCCGCCGCCAACATGTGTGAAACCAAATTCAGTTTCTGTTCAGTTGGGTGCAGGTGTGAATGACACCTTGTGTGCAGGTAGTCCGTTGAAGCTGCAGAAAAATGTTATTGATACAAGCAGCATTTCCTCGTTGAATGGATTTTATTTTTCCTGGAGAAAAATAAACGGTGCTGGTAGCGTATTACTCACAACACCTTCAAAGACGTATGCCGACCTTTCCATAACTTCTGTAACAGCGGCAGATTCCGGGGATTATTATCTGGTTGTACAGGATGGCCTGAATGCAGGCCCTTTATGCAAAGACTCTGCAGCGGTCAAAATAACCATTAACAAGGCTCCTTCAACAAAAGGCTTGATCGAAAGCCATCAGGAACTTTGTCTGGGTAGCGCCTCATCTGTACTTACAGAATTAGCGCCGCCTAAAAACTATTTGGGCAATCCTGTATACCATCAATGGTACACTGCGAAAGACAGTACCGGTACCCCTGTATTGACGAAGATAACAGGCGCAACGGCTGTGACGTATAATGCCGCAAATCCAACTGCAACATTATATTATGTTCGTAAAGATTCAGTTAAATACTGTGCTGCCATACAAACAAATTTTGTAAAGATCCGGGTGAATAATTCTGTAATACCTGATAAAATAGTTCCTATAGAAAATGATACACTTTGTGAAGCGATTGGCAGTATATTCCAATTGAAGGGTTTGGTTGACAGCATCGGGAAAGCATCTTTAAATAAAGGATATTATTTCACCTGGATGAAATTGCAGCAGCCGGCTACAGTTCCCGTGGTTGTTGGTACACCCGGGGCATATGCAGACTATCCGCCTGTAAGCCGCCTGGCGGTTGAAGCAGATTCCGGCACGTATTACCTGATTGTGCAGGATGGTGCGGGTGCAACGGTTTGTATGGATACACTTAAAACAAAAATTGTTGTTTATAAAACCTGTACGGTAATTCCTCCGCCATGTAAAAAACCAATTTCAGTTTCTATAAAAGTAACGGGAGGTATATCTACATTGTGCAGCGGCAGTTCGTTACATCTGCAACTCGATGTTATTGATACATTGCCAAATCCTACAGGAGGATATTATTTCTCCTGGGTAAAAGAGAATGCACTTGGAATCACTGTTCTTACCGGTCCGTCGCTGACATATGCAGATCTGCAGATTCCTTCAGTTGTTGCCGCGGATTCCGGAAGATATTATCTGGCAGTACAGGATGGCCTCACGGCAACAGCTTCCTGCATCACGGCTTCAACAGCTATTCCTGTTATTATTCATGAACCCATAACTACACCAGCTGTCATTGCCAAGTCTGATACCATCTGCGAAGGCACTGTGCCTGTTTTGTTTACCGAGTTGTCTCCTTCATCCGGTTCTACCGGTACGCCATACAGATACCAGTGGTATGAGTCGGCCGATAGTTTTAAGACCATTGCAGGCAAATCAATACTGACAGGCGAAACGCTGAAACAGTACCAGGCACCGGCATTATCGGCAACAACCTATTTTGTGCGGATTGATTCCGCAGGTAATTGTCCGGCAGTTGCTACAAACATTATCACTATACAGGTTGATAAAAAGGTAGTGCCCGGCAGCATAGGGAACGACACAGTTATTTGTGCAGGGAATCCTGTAAACATGTTTCTTGAAAAGGCTCCTTCGTCGGGAGGTATAGGTACTTACTCTTATCAATGGCAACAGTCATCGGATAATATAATCTTCAATGATATTATCGGAGCAACCAATAAAACTTATCAGTCGCCTAATATTTTCAACCGGACATATTTCCGACGCCTGGATGCATCGGGCGTATGTACGACTGCTGTCACAGATACCATTACCGTAGATGCAGTACCGGGTGTGGACCCGGGAACCACCTCAAGTGCAAATCCATCCATTTGTTATAATACCATCCCGCCGGCATCATTACTGAGTTTGTCGGGAGCTACCGGTGGCACCGGTGGACCGGGATCAGAAACATACCAGTGGCAGCAGTCTGCAGACCTGCTGATCTGGAATGATATTCCCGGGGCAACGAGCCTTAGCTATACGCAGGCAACAGCACTGACAGATACAACCTATTACAGGAGAAGGGTCGGAATGGGATCCGGTTATTGCGACACTTCCTATACAATACCGATTGCGATCAATGTTTATGCGCCTCTGCAGGGTGGTACCACAGGCAATGATGCTACTGTATGTGATGGTACAAGTGTTTCACTGGTGGAACTGGTTCCGGCTTCCGGTGGCGGTGAACCCGGTGCCCAAACCTATACCTGGGCTGTTTCATCTGATAAAGGCTCCACATGGACCGTTGCGCCAGGTATCGTTGATCAGGTCGGTTATACGAGCTTACCATTATCAGACACAACCTGGTTCAGAAGAATAGTAACAGCAGCCTGCGGAAGAGATTCAAGTAATATTGTTGTTATCCGTGTGGATTCAATCAGCCACCCGGAAGTCACAATCAATGATGGCGTTACTTGTGAAGGTGTTGATATTACACTGACAGCGACAGCAACCAACGTTGGTACATCGCCAACATTCACCTGGCAGAAAGGTTCTTCTGATACCGGGCCGTGGACAACCATCAGCAGCGCAGTTACTGCGGCTTATACAATTACCAATCCGCAGACAACAGATAGCGGCACGGTATATAAAGTTATTGTGTCTTCATCGGATCTGTGTAATTCCGGTGACGTGGATATAACCGTAGTACTGGTGGTACCTAAAGTAATTGTGCCGGTTGTAACCGCGGGAACGCCTGCAACACTTCTGTGTGACACAGTGCAGTCAGTCACGTATACCGCTGCGCCGGTGCAGGGACAGGGAACAACTCCGCTTTATCAGTGGTATGATGCAAAAACAAATTTACCGATTGCGGGGGCAACGAATTCAGTTTATACACCAGCTGTAAAGCCGGCAACCGGAGATAAAGTTTATGTACAAATGACAAGCGACCTGGCGTGTGCGAATCCGTCAACGGCAGTTTCTCCGGTTATAACACTGGAGGTACGTACAAAACCGGTTCCGCTGATGTTGAACAGAGATACAACCGTATGTACACCGAGAGAAGTAATCATACGCACATCAGGTTTGCATACAGGCAATACAGTTCAATGGTATAAAGACGGAGTAGCAATTCCACTGGCGACGAATTCGATTTATATTGCTACCGCGGCAGACTTTCCCGGTGGATTATATACCATGCAGGAAGACAACGGTATATGCGCCACCTATACGGATACAATTAAGGTAAAAATGCTGGCAAGCCCTTCTGCAGATGCAGGTACAGACATTCATGCGGTAGAAGGTGAGACAATAAATTTAAACGGCGCTGTGAGTGCGAACACGACCAACTTTGTATGGAGCCCGGGGTACGGCCTAAGCGATGCATATAATTTGCAGCCATCTCTGACTGTTCCCTCAAATAACATGACTTATACATTGATTGCATACAATAACTCCAACTTGTGTTCAACAGCAGATCTTGTAACCATCTATGTTGAGAAGCGCATTCGCATACCAAATGTAATTACAGTAAATGGCGATGGCGTAAATGATACATGGGATATAGAAAGTATAGAGAACTTTCCGGATGCGGAGTTCCTTATTTATAACCGTTGGGGAAACCTCGTTTGGAAAAGCGCAGGATATTCAAAACAATGGGATGGAACAAATTACAGGAATGGCGAAGTACTGCCTGATGGCACATACTTCTACATCATTGACCTGCACAGTGTAAAAGTTAAAAATACATTTACAGGCTGGGTTCAGCTGGTAAAATAAAATATTAATTTGCAGGCAGCGGTTACTAAAGGCCGCTGGGCTGTATTAAATCAAAAGAAAGACACAAAGATTTTGCGTTGGCCTATTCAATGCCTTACAATTCAAATAAGTTTTATGAAAATGAAGTTGCTTCTTGCTGCAGTCCTTTTGGCATGCAGCTATCTGGGATACGCACAATGCGGAACGGAAACATTCAGTGTGACAGACTGGTGTGAGAATTCGTATGCTGAGTGGAAAATTACCAACCCTGATCCTACAGCTAAATACCATTGGTATGAACCTGTGTACAATGCTGCAGGAACAACCATTGTTGATACACTGGATAGAAACTATGGTGAAAATGCGGCAGGTACTGATTTTGTTTCACCTTACAGATATACAACACCTTCACCTACACCTACGACTCCCAATTGGGACTACCGTACATTCTGGTATGTAAAGGAGAAGCCGGTAAATTTCAGCTTGGCTAATCCTACGGTTGAGAATCACTCAGTTGCTCCGGCAACCGGTTATAGCATGAATTTTACTTCATCACTTGAAACGCGTATCAATTATGTTACCATTCCATTTTTCTCTTACTATGTGGATCCTTCAAAGACCTGGTATGTGCAGGTTCAGATAGGTACTAAATATTCAGCCATTTATTATTTCAACTCAACCAACCTTACGAAAGTAACATCAAACGTATACTTGTTACGTGTACCGGTATTCATTGATACTCCGGCAGGCTCATATACCATGACCGTTGTTACAAACCCTGCTTCACCAACTGCCGGTACAGTTGCCATCGGTACAAACCAGCTGGATCTGGCTATGCTGAATACAGCTACTACCTTCCCGATCAACAACACAGCGGGTATCAATATTACCGGCGCATCCAATTCCGGTAAGTCCATGATTTATAAATGGGAAACGGATACCTATTGCCCGTATACATTAACTCCGCCGGCTAAAAAAACAACAACAGGTTGCTGCGTACCCGTGCTTACATCGGATGTTGTGGTAGCATCTAATCCTATAATTGTTAGCGGCACTGATAACTCAGTTCTGAATGTTACTGTATACGAAAGTACTTCTAATTATTTCCAGTGGTATAAAAACGGAACCGCTACTGTTGGAGGCCCTGGCATGACAAGCATTACCGTTAATCAGGCTGCGACCTATTCTGTACGTGAGGTAAAACTGGCAGCGAATGTAAATAATATCAGCTGTTACCAGGAAACCGCAGTGACTGTTCAGGAGCGTGCTTTATTCACCAAAGTAAATAATCCAAAGGCAAGTTATTGTGTAGGAGATAAAGTTACGGTTGAAGCATATGGTTCAAACATAGGTTCTGTTTCCTGGTCTCCGGCATCATTGGCAGCCTCTCCGAATTCAAAAATCACAGATGTAACATTAAGCGCAACAGGAACATTAAATTTTACAGCAACTGCACAGGTATTCACAGGTCCTTCTGTAATCAACGGCGACTTTGAATCAGGGAATACGGGCTTTACAAGCGACATGACAAATACTTCAGGTACACCTTCCAGCGGTCAGTACCGGATTGATACGTATGTAACGGAACAACAGTCGTACTGGAGCACATCAGCGCCGGGGACTCCTGCTACACAAATGAAAGGCTCAGGAAAATTTTTATACTCGGATGGTTTTCAGACTTACCAGCCGGGAAGCATTATCTGGAAACAGACAGTTACAGGCCTGAGTCAAAGTCAGGATTATACTTTCTCCATGGATCATGCAAATATTTCCTGGAACTCAGATCCATCCAATACCGCGCGGGTAGCAGATATCGATACGAAATTTGACATTTTCATCAACAACTTTAAAGTCGCTACTTTCACAACCGATGGCCAGGGACAGTACGCAGGTGTTGGCCGTTGGAAAACAGACCAGGTCGTATGGAACTCAGGTACAGCTACGCAGGCAGTAATAGAAATCAAACAGCAGGTAAAAGGTGGTGCAGGATATGATTTTGCTATTGATAATATTCTGTTCGGTGGTCCGGTGACACAGACATCAACAGTAAGTGTAGGTCCGATCGCAGATTGCTTTGATGTAATACCAAGCCAGAGCGCCTGCGTAGGAGCAAATAAAACATTAACGGCGAAAGCAATCAACACCGTTACAGGTGATGAAGTTGGAGTTATCGATCGTTGGGAAGCGCCGGTAGGAACAGTTGTTGGTACCGGAAAGACAATTACTGTTTCTCCGTTGACAACAACAACTTATACTGTATATGCACGGTTCCCTGCATCCAACCTGATCCAGAACAGTGATTTTGAACTGGGTGTCAATGGCTTTAAATATGGTACTGCGAATGGATTGTATAACCAGGGGAATTCACAGGGAAACTTCTCGGTGCTGAAAAACCCCACCACTACAGGTTGTGGTGGCTACTGTGTGAATTTGGGTGACCATACTTCAGGTACAGGTAATATGTTATTTGTCGATCCGCAGAGTGCAGATGGAAATGTGATTGCATATGATTTCAATGCGATCGGCGGGCAGAGCTATCTGTTCTCTTTATGGGTAGCGAATGCTGTAAATTTTGCAAGCAATCCAAACCCGCTTCTTTCAAGCGTGAGTTTCATTGTCAATGGTCCGGGTGTAACCAACCAGACCATCGCAAGCATCAATACATCAAAAGACAATGTATGGAACCAGTTGAGCGCTGTATGGACACCACCTTCCAATGGTGCATATACGCTAACAATCCGTGCAAAAGGAGATGCGACCTTACAGGCAGCACAACCAGGAAACGGAGGTGGTAATGACTTCGTGATTGATGACATTATTTTAGCGGAACCAACCAGTAAAGTTTATTCCAAAACCATTGTGGTGACACCTTGTGTTACGTGTACAAAACCTTCTACGGTTGTGATCACAACACCGGCAGCGTCTACACTGGCGATCTGCCAGGGTACGGCACAGACTTTATCGGGCTCTGTAACGGTAACGGCAGCATCCACTGCAGCAGGCGGATTTAAATATTCATGGATCAAAGTAGGAACAGCAACTCCTTTACAAACTGCAGCTATTACCCTGGTTGCGAACACAGCTACACCTGTTCCTGATTATACAGGCATCACAGGTGCGTTGACAGATGCAGGTAAATACATATTACGTGTGGAAGACGGATCAACCGGAGCCGCAGCCTGTTTCACAGATGATACCTTGACATTAACGGTTAATCCGAAACCAACGATCACTTCTGCATCAACTGGAACGATCTGTTCAGGCATTGCACAGAACTATACGATTACAAGCAGCGTTCCATCCAGCTATGCATGGACAAGAGCCATAGTAACAGGAGTAAATGGGAATGCAGCTGGTTCAGGTTCTGGTAGCCCGCTTACAGACGTTTTAACGTTAGACCCTACCATTACAATACCAACAGCAGTTGTATATAAAATTACACCGACATCAACAACCGGAAGTTGTGTAGGAACAACATTTGATTATACCGTAACGGTTAATCCGAAGCCGGTGATTACTTCTTCGGCGACAGGAACAGTCTGTTCAGGAATTGCGCAGAACTATGCGATCACAAGTAATGTGGCATCTGGTTATGCATGGACAAGGCCTGCCGTTACGGGAGTGAATACCGGTGTAGCTGGTTCCGGCTCAACGAGTCCGATTACAGATGTATTGACTTTAGGTTCTACTATTATAATTCCCACTACAGTTGTATATAAAATTACACCAACAGCCACTACCGGAAGTTGTGTGGGAGCAACGTTTGATTATACGGTAACAGTAAACCCTACACCAACGATCACTTCATCAAATACAGGCGCTATCTGTTCAGGTATTGCACAGAACTATGCAATTACCAGCAATGTGGCATCGAGCTATGCATGGACAAGGGCTGCCGTTACAGGAGTTACTCCAATTACAGGTTCCGGCTCAACAAGCCCGATTACAGAGCCATTGACCTTAGGTTCTGCAGTAACAATACCAACAACGGTTGTATATAAAATTACACCAACAGCCACAACCGGAAGTTGTGTGGGCGCAACGTTTGATTATACGGTAACGGTAAATCCGAAACCGGTGATTACTTCAGCAGTAACAGGAACAATCTGTTCCGGTGTTGCACAGAATTATGCGATCACCAGCAATGTGGCGTCAAACTATGCCTGGGCGCGTGCAGCTGTTGCAGGTGTTACACCTAATACAGGATCCAGCTCAACAAGTCCTATTAATGAAACGTTAACAAATTCAAATGCGGCAGCAGCTGTCGTGCAATATGTGATCACACCAACCTCTACTTCAGGAAGCTGCGCGGGAACACCATTCAATTACGACGTAACCGTGAACCCGGCCCTACCGGTAAGTGTGAGCATTGCAACACCATCGACAACAATCTGTGCGGGAACAAGCGTAACGTTCACCGCAACACCAACAAATGGTGGCACAACACCAACGTATCAGTGGTATAAAGGAGCAGTTGGATCCGGAACGCCGATTTCATTAGCGACTAGTGCAACATACACAACTACGACTGCAGCAAATAATGATAGTTATTATGTAATGATGACCAGCAACGCAACTTGTCCGACTGGAAACCCTGCAACATCTAATGCAGTTGTTATTACTGTAACAACCGTTGTTACTCCGGCAGTAACAATCACAGCTTCACCAGGCGGAGCAATTTGTGCAGGCACAAGCGTAACATTTACAGCCACACCTGGTAATGGAGGTAATGCTCCAACCTATGAGTGGTTCATCGGAACAAATTCTCAGGGAGCCCCAAGCACAACTGCAAATACATTTACAAGTACAGCATTGGTAAACGGCGATCAGGTGAGCGTAAAGATGGTGAGCAACTCAGGCTGTGCAAGCACACCGAATGCAACATCCAATGTGATCACGATGACGGTTAATCCGAATGTGACACCGACGGTAACGTTGACAGCAGATAAGACTACGATCTGTCCGGGAGATCAGGTTACCTATACAGCAACTTCTACAAATGGTGGTACACCAACTTATACCTGGAATGGTACACCGACAGCTGCCGGTACAGGAGCTACATACACAACAACGGCGCTTACTTCGCCGAACTCTGTAACGGTAACGGTAAACAGTACACTTACCTGTGTAACTTCTGTAACAGCAACTTCTTCACCGGTAATGGTAACGGTAACACCGGTACCAACGATCAGTGTAAGCATTGCTCCGGACGTAACGAGTATCTGCGCCAACAATCCGGTTGTATTTACTGCAACAGTAAGCGGTTCAGGTTCTACGCCTGCTCCGACCTATGAGTGGTTTATTACAGGGGTTGGGTCACAAGGTGCACCAAGTACAACAGCAACCACATTTGCAACTTCTGCTCTGACAACAACGAATAATAAAGTATATGTACAGGTAGTAAGCAATGCAACCTGCGCAAGCACTACACCAGTTTTGAGTAATGTTGTAACAACCACAGTAAATGCCGGTATTGGTGCGGGTACAATTGGTATCGACCAAACAATCTGTTACAACGGCACACCCGCAGCTATAACAGAAACAGCAGCTCCGGCCGGAACGGCAGGTACATTGACTTATGTGTGGCAAGAAACAACAACTCCCGGTGTAGCTTCAAGCTGGGGACCTGTAACCACAGGTGCACCGACAAATGGCGGAAAAGATTTTACGCCATCAGGTACCTTTACTTCTGATATCTATTATAGAAGAATTATAACGGATGCAGGTACACCGGCACCTTGTAATACAGCAACAAGTAATGTTATTCATATCACAGTACGTCCGGATTTTGTGGCAGGTACAATCAGTACAGATCAAACAATTTGTTCAGGAGCTGTACCGGCAGCATTTGCAAACGTAAGCTTGCCTACTGGTGGTGATGGGGCGTATACATACAAATGGGAAAAAACGGATGCACTGGGTAATTTCGGACCTGTTTCAGGAACGTCGAATACATATGCATCCGGTGCATTGACTGCTACTACAAAGTTCCGTCGTGTTGAAACATCAGGATGCGGCACTGTATACAGTAACGTTGTAACAGTAACCATTACCTCACCTGAAACAGTAACAGCGAGCATCAATGATCCGGGTCAGGTATGTGCAGGTTCTGCAGCGTTTACGTTCACAGCAACGGCAGCGACAACCGGTACAGGTACATTGAGCTATGAGTGGTACTTA
>NZ_JBQCDF010000309.1:0-3919 GCF_051961495.1 Cytophaga sp.
AAAAATGACCCTTTTAGGCTTCAGAGAAAGGATATATTTATATTCATTTATTTGATTTTGCGGATTGATATACAGTGTTACCGTATCCACATCTTCAACCAGCGGACGGTCATTGATAATGGTTTTTCCTAACACTTCACCTGTTTTACGTCCGACAGGTATAAACTCATGGCCATGGCTCTGCAAGCGCTGAGCAGCAAGATAAGCATATCTGTTTGTTTCCGGTGTTGCCCCTAATATCAATGTCTTTTTCATGGTTGTATAGCTGTGGTTAGTAGTATAAGATAAACAAAAAATAGAGAATAATAGTTTAAAGTGTAGAGTGTAGTGCGACATAATCGTGCACTTACTTTTTAATTTAAAACGTTAGAATTATACTAAACACGAAAGAAGAGAAACGATTACACTTTACACTCTAAACTTTACACTTCCTTCTATTTGGAATTTGACTCCATCTCTGCCAGCCCCAGCTGCTGCGCGATCCTTAAGGCACAGCTCTCGCCATCCATCGCGGCTGACATGATACCACCGGCATAACCCGCACCTTCTCCGCATGGATACAGGCCTTTTAAAGTCACATGTTGCAGGGTTTCTTTATCCCGTGGAACAAATACCGGCGAAGAGGTTCTGCTTTCCACACCGATCAGCAGTCCTTCATTGCTGGTATAACCTTTTATTTTATGCTCAAATTGTTTTAATCCCTGACGCAGGCGCTGCGCTATCATTGCAGGAAGAACATCATCCATCTTCGCGCTTTTCAAGCCCGGCTGGTACGAACAATCCGGAAGCGACGCTGAATATTTATTCTGAATAAAATCTCCTACCCGCTGTGCCGGAGCAACCTGTGTTTTACCGCCAATGGCCCAGGCATTCTGTTCTACACTCTTTTGAAACTCGAGGGCAGCAAACGGTCCATGCTTATGAAATTCTTTAATGTCATCCAGTTCCACAGCAACTACCATTCCTGAATTCGCGAATTTAGAGTCCCTGCGGCTCGGCGACATACCATTCACAACCAATTCACCCGGAGCTGTAGCAGCCGGTACTATAAAACCACCCGGACACATACAGAAGGAATACACGCCACGCTCTACCTGTTGATACTGGGTTTGTGTTACCAGTGAATAAGCAGCAGCCGGCAGGCATTCTCCGCGATTGCCCGAACAATGATATTGCACCGCATCAATCAAGGTCTGTGGATGCTCAATCCGCACGCCAAGAGCAAATGGTTTTGCTTCGATTTGTATACCCTGTTCGTGCAGCATATGAAAAATATCACGCGCCGAATGTCCGGTACACAGTATGGTCGCGATACCTTCTATCTTTTCATTCGTATTGGTAACAACACCGGCACAAACGCCATCTCTTATGATCAGTTTCTCAACGCGGGTATCAAACAACACTTCTCCGCCGTAGGTCTTAATTGTTTCCCGCAGATTGGCAACCAACACCGGCAATTTATTTGTACCAATGTGCGGATGCGCATCAACCAGAATATCTTCGGTAGCGCCATGAGCAACCAGTACCTCAAGCACTTTACGGATATCACCACGCTTCTTGGAACGGGTATATAACTTTCCGTCGGAATAAGTTCCGGCACCGCCTTCACCAAAACAATAATTGGATTCCGGATTTACAACGTGATCTTTATTGATTGCTGCCAGATCTCTCCTGCGTGCACGCACATCTTTTCCGCGTTCAATCACAATGGGCTTAATGCCATATTCCAGCAAGCGTAAAGCAGCAAACAAACCGGCGGGACCGGCACCAATAATCACTACCTGGTGTTTGCCGTTGGCAGTTTTATATATTTCTTTGTGCAGCGCTAAAAGCGGCGGTAATAATTCTCCTTTATCAAACACTTCCACACCCATACGTACCAATACCTGTCGGCCACGTGCATCAATAGAACGGCGTTTGATCCGGTATTGAAAATCGAAAGATTGATAGGAAGTCTGAGCTTTGATCGCTCGTTTAATTTGTTCATCACGAACAGCGTCTTCAGGGCGAAGCGCAATTTCAACCAGTTTACTCATGGGTAAGGTGTTTATCCTTAAATCAGTTTAGTAACAGACTGCAATATACGGAATTTATCGAATGGATCGGATTTGTATTAAGTTCCTTTAAAAGAACATATCAATTACTTTTCTTTTTGGGAAACTTATATCCGATCATAAAACCAAAACGGAAGGGGATTGCAATTGACTTGCTGTAAACACCGGTAAAAGCATCGCTGTATTTATCATTATTACCATGCCAGTTATCGGAAATAGTTCTATACCCGATTCCAACCCCGGCATAAATATCAAAGGTCCACCCTTTTTTCCGCTGGTCAATCATCACGCGGTCTCCAACCAACACGGTATACTCAAATCGATTTTGAATCTGTTGCAAGTGTACGGGATCTGAAGGTACAGGAACAGTAAAATCTATATAATCATTTTCATAATTATAATAACCATACCTGAACTCGTGTCCAAAATACAGCATTCCATATTCCTGATCTTTCTGATAAAACTTTTGCCGCACATATAATTCAGCACCAAAATAATATACTGTGTTTGTAGGCAGGTTGTGATGCAGGTTAAACATAGGCTTATAATAGAACAAACCTCCTACTTCATATCCCATGCGTTCCTGCATATAATATTCTACACTAACAGGAAACGAGGAGGCCAGCATGTAAAAAGGATTTGAAGAAATGATAAATGCTTTGGCTTCATTCACACGAGGTGTAAAGTAGCGTGATTTCTTTTTCGGAATAACATATTTAGGCTTTTCCGAAGGTTTTAATGTGTCTTTTGACGAATCAGCGAGCTCCAAACTATCCGAGCCCAGCTTAGGCGCCTGATTTTCGTAAAGCGTTTTGTAGTAACCGGCAATAGTACCATCTTCATTATATAGTGTCCATACGCCAACTTTATTGCCATTTTCAAGCGTACCTTCCATTTTTATTTTCTTACTCTCGTAATAACCTTTGTATAAACCTGTGCCATTGACATAAGTACAGGTTCCTTCCAGGGTACCATTCTCCAGATAATAATTCCAGACACCTTCGTGCTTATCATCTATGATCTTTCCTTCAGTGCGGAGGGCGCCCCCTTCATAATACTCTTTATATACACCTTCACCATTAACATAATTGGTCTCGCCTTTAAATTGTCCGGATTTATAATAAAGTTTCCATGCTCCGTCTTTCGTACCGTTATTCATATTCCCCACCGCACTGACTGTTCCGTTCTCATAATAATATTTCCAGGGACCTACACTCTTCCCATTCATATACATACCTTCACTTGCAATCAGCCCGTTGGGATAGTAGTATGTCCACTTGCCTTTTTTCAACCCTCCTTCTTCTTCTCCCGTCGCCATCAGCGATCCATCTTCATGGTAATAATTCCAAATACCGGAACTTTTACCATCTACAATTTTTCCCGAAGCTTTTAATTTACCTGAAGGATACAGTTCAATATAATCTCCTGCATCTTCTTTATAAGTAGCCATGGCCTTCAAAACCCCATCTTCATAGTAATAACTCCAGGGTCCGTTTTTTTTATCTCCCAGATATTCTCCTTCACTTCTTATATGACCGTTCTCATAGTAATATTTCCAATGGCCTCCTTTCAGGTTCGATGTAGCTTCTCCTTCCATGCTTACATTTCCATTTTCATAATAATATTGCCAGATCCCATTTTTTTCTCCGTTCAGCATCAAACCTTCCATCTTGATATTGCCGTTCTCATAAAAAAACCGCCAGGTTCCTTCAGCCTTATTTCTTATATAATACCCTTGAGATTTTTTTTGACCATTCTGAAAATAGGAAGTATACAAGCTATCACGTACCTGGGTGTTTTTTTTCAGGACATAATACTCTTCTTTCAAATGTCTTTTAGCGTAATCATAGTGTACCTGCACTTGC
>NZ_JBQCDF010000310.1:0-16300 GCF_051961495.1 Cytophaga sp.
CTGCTGTATATTTTTGACCCTCTTGGTATATTGAATCAATACTTTAAAATTTCATTCAGGCATTTATGAATTTTGGCAAGATCAGTTGATGAAAGTGAGCCGAGCTTATTTTTCAATCGTTTCTTTGCAAGTGATCTGACCTGGAAAGTTAATACTTCTGAAGATTTTTTTAAACCGTTTTGTTTGCCTGGTTCAACGATCAGGTTACCGTGATAATGTTTCAGTTTTGTTGTCAGCGGACAACAGATTACAACATTGGCATAATCATTCAATACGTTGCCACTGATGATGACTACAGGCCGGAAGCCGGCCTGCTCGCTGCCTTCGGTTGGATTTAAATCTGTCAGCCAGATTTCACCCTGCTTCATTCTTCAATCTGTGTTAAATAATCACTCATGCCTTCTTCAGCGATAGACAATACATCCTTGTCTTCAGACATTTTTTTGAAAGATTTGATATAGGAAGCTTTATTCAGTTGGTCCAGATAAATGCGCAGGGCTTTTTCTATCAGTTTGTTTTTGGGAATAGATAATTCGCTTGCTTTTTCATTTAAAAGCAACATCAGATCATCGGGCAGGGTGCTGGTGAAAGTGGTCATATAGTTATTATATACATATGAATTATAAATATAATATATATGTATATAATTGTCAAGTGATTTGTTTGTAGGGTGTTATAGATTGCATATGTTGGGGTATGCAAATGGTAGTATGACGTATGTAACCCCTAGGATAAAGAGTAGTGATATCAGTGATTGCCATACGTTATACATGCCTTGTCTGTAGGAATGCCATAGTACAGATAGGCTATTAATACGGGTGAACTACGGGTGAAGTACAGGTGAACTACGGCTGAACTGCGGGTGAATCAGGGGAGGATGAGAATATTAAAAACGATAAATGGGCGGTGCCGCAGCCCGGAAAACTGTATGCTGTAATGAGGTGGCAAATTACAAAGAATGCCTGATAATTTTATAAAACAGGCGGGAATGTTTTGGGTGTTTATACCGGAAACATGTGCGACCCCGCTGGGGTCATGACTCACCAGTAAAGAGTCGATACAAACATTTTTTAAGATGTCATTCAAACAATCTCATTTATAATTTGCATGAAAGACTATTAGTCATGACCCCAGCGGGGTCACATGTTTATAGAAAAAACGTTTTTCAACCCTACGACCCCATCGGGGTCGCACATAAAAACTTAATGTAAAACCTGTATCCAGCCATTTGCTGGCGCAAGCATTCGCTTGTGCCCTTTTGAAAGTGGTTGGCAGTTTATGCCATCAATCATTGCTTAATTATCAAAGTTCAGTGGGGCATAAACGTGCCAACCACGGCTTACAATATTATTTGCCGTGGTTCGGCACGTTTACGTGTTGTGTATTTAATATTGCGGAATGTGGCTTACTCACGTAAACTGCCAACCACCTGTTCTAGTCAATTTGCTGGCGCAAGCATTCGCTTGTGCCCTTCAATGCACCACCTGCACCCAACCATTCGATGGCGGACAGGTGCTGAGCTCGTACCTGAAATAGTAAACACCTGCCGCTACATCTTCTTCCGGCCAGGTATTTTTGTAGGAATTGTTTGAATAGATCTGCGCACCCCAGCTGTTGTAGACGGATAGTTTGCCAGCTGCTGTACTGTTTGATTCTACCATCAGCACTTCATTTCTGCCGTCGTTGTTTTGTGTGACAAGGTTCATGACTTTGTAATCAAGCTTTGTTACACGGATGCTGTCTGTAATCGTTCCACAGGTGTTTGAAACAACAACCGAATAGCTTTGGTCCGGCAGGATGTTTTGTTTGCTGCTTGTATTGCCGGTGCTCCACAGGTAGCTGACCTGACTAGGTTGCGCTTCGATCTCAACAGCCGCGCCTGTGCAGACGGTTGTATCCTGCATGTAGTTTACGGGCAACGCATCAACCATAATATCGTTGCGGGTAATGATATCCGGTGTGCAGGTGAAGTCTATGATGAGCTTTACCGTGTGCGCACCCGCCTGTGAAAAGGTATGGGCGATGCTGTCGGTATTATAATAAAATGTTACAGGCAGATTTTTTTCATGGATCTCCCAGTGATAAGCCGTTGCCGGCGGAATGCGCGATGCCTGCAGGATTGTTTTGTTGCCTTCGCACACGCGTTCATAGGAAATTTTCGGACTGCCATATTCATACTCTTTAAAATCGGGATCAAACCAGCTTTGTACGAAATTGGGAATATATGTACCATCAATAAGATATTGGGTTGTTACTGGGGTATAAATAGTTCTTTTAGAAAATACATTTGCTGTTGGCTCATCAATAACATACCAGGTTAGAAATCTTTGGTCAAAAGTATAATATATTTTTCCGTCGGGGCCATTTTGAACGCTGGTATTAAATCCTTCATATATTCCTACATCTAATTGTTGCTGCTGTGCATATATTTCAGCGGTGTCCTGTATGGAAAGATCATACCGTTGAACATGTGAGTTCATTATATTGGGATAAAAGTATCGGCTGTCTGTTGAAAAGCATCCTTGTACTGTATTTCCCCTGAAAAAAAAAGGATTGCTTGCTTCACCTGTAGCAGTATTGAAGTGTGTAATCATGCTTCCTGGTACAGACAAATCAGCCTTTACATAAAACATATCTCCTTTAGGAGAAAAAGTAAGTGGAAAGATTCCACCTATAGCATGAAGTTCCAGATTTTTGGAAATAACAGTATCCTGTATGCCGCAATCGGTCAAAAGCAGGGAAACAAAACGGTTGATATCAAAATCGTAAGTAAGCAACCAGGTATCTTTAGTATTGGCATGTTTTACCGCCGCCAGCATTGCTTCCACATGACCGTTGTAGATGACTTTATTTTTCCAGAGCACCGTTCCCTGTCCGTTGTTGGCGCCCATATCAATCAGGTGTAGGCTCAGAATATTCTTAACCGGATTGATATCTACGCAGGTTGCAGGTGGTAAATAAACACCAGGCGGATAACGGGTATTATCGCAGGTAACCAGAAAATATTGATTGGGATTCGTTGTAAGAGGTACAACTACTGACCCCTGTGAGGAGAATCTACAGGAATACAAACCTTCGCCATTTTCTATAATGTGGTGGTCTCTATTCCAGATGGTTTCATTGTTGGTATAGAATTGTGGAATTCCGTTTTTATCGCAGATACAGGAGGATGGACCGCATCTAAAGGAAGACTGGAATAATGACTGGCATGGAGGATTACAATTAAAATCAAGCTGTATCCCTTCTGACATATACCAGACATTCGCACGCTTGCTTTGTGCATTAAGCTGCAAAGAAGAAAGTAACAAGCCGATGAATAGATAGCAGTACTTTTGCATATAACAGAAAATCATTGAGCCCTGGTCAGGCTCAATGATTTGTTGAAAGATTTTTTTTAAACGGATTAATATTTAATCAGCTTGGATTTTGTATACAGCGTACCGTTTACATGTACTTCGACAATATATATACCGGCCGCATAGGTACTCATGTCAAAAGATACATCCTGCGTGCCTGAAGCTGTAATAGCACGATACTTAAGATCTTTGCTGCCGCCGGTAATTGGTACCACACTGATCTCCACCAGACTTTCCTGCGGAACAGTAAAGGTTGCTTTTACCAGGTGATTTGCCGGATTCGGATACAGCAGTACAGAACGGTCTTCGGCAATGGTGTTTGATAAAGGATCGTTCATGATATCACCCGCCAGATCTACATCGTTTGCTGTGCGCAGTACTTCCGGTACACAAGGTGCAATATAGTAGGTATTGGATAAATACCCATTGTCACCTATGTAATACGCGTGGCCGTTTGCGTAAGTCATTTCAGATTGTACCGCACTATACGATAAATAATTGTCTATCGGCACGGCTTTCCAGTTGTTGTCTTTGTAATAGATCTGCTTGCCCAGTACATCATAAGCTTTGGCATAGAGCGTACCGGTCTGTTTATTGATCGCAAAAGATCCGGCAAGCTGCAGGTTAGGCACTTCTTCGTAATTATCATACACCCCTGTAGCGGCGTTGAATTTCAGGATGCGAAGTGCACCTGTAGAACTGGTATAATAGATGTTCTTATTGTAAACAGAAATGCTGGAATTGTAATTTACCTGCTTAATGGTTGCCGGCACATTGATTGTATAAGCCACACCGGATACAGCATTATAAGCGACAATATTATTGCTGATATCGGCATAAGCCAGTATGCCGTCTTCCACCGTAAACATACGCTGCGAATAATTTACTTTAGAATTTCCAACTATTATGGATAATGAGTTTGTTGCAGTGACATCTTTAGTCAATACTTGTCGGGTTGGAATGTCAATATAATAAACATTATTCCCATAGATTTTAATTCGCGGATCTATGTTTGTAGCGACAGTTTTTGTTGTAAAATAATCAACCCATGTCAATCCATTATCAGCAGACTCAGCATAAAATAGATTCGCAGTAGAACCATTTGTATATGCATAAAACAGTTTATCCGTGCTGCCTTTGTAATAAGCCACCGGTCCGTCGCTTACAATTGCTTTGCTGGTTGTTTTGTCAGATAATGCAGCATACTTCCAGATCGATTGTGTATTGTCGTAGTAGCTGCGGTAAATGGTTTTATTGTTTGAAGTAAAATACAGGTAGTTGGCAGTTGTATTAACTGCCAGGCCTGAGGTGCTGATCGCTGTCGGGTCATTATAGCTGTTCAGGATCCCCATCTGCAGGCCGGGTGTAGCCACCAGTTTGGCTTTGGATGTGTATGTACAGCCAAATGCATTTGTCGTTGTCAACGTTACTTCCTGGTTCGGTGACTGGCGTACGTTTGCGATTGTAATTTTTAATTCCTTACAGGTATTGCCAACGGTACCGGCCGGGTTGTTGCAGGACTGCACCGGAGATTGATAAGCCGCCCAGTTGTAGGTATAATGATCGGGATTGGTATCAGTTCCTACCAGCACAGGTTTTATTACCACTGTTTGTCCTTCGCAGGCGCTTACCGGTGCAGTCGGCAGAATGGAATAAAACTGCGGCACCCCGGTGATGGTTTTACATTGCCGGTCTGACTGGCCGCCCTGCGTGACTGTTAAGCAAACCTGTCCGCCGAGAGCAACGTTTTTTTCAGCGTTATTTGTATTGACAGAAATCTGGTTTGCATAAGGACCTTCCAATGCGGTATAGCTTGACCATGTAGCAGGGATTTCCCATTTATAATACTCGCTGTTGTTGAGCTGCGGCACGCTGAAGTTGATTGTCTGGTCTGCCCAGTTGCAGGTAACATTATCACGGCTGCTGGTGATAGGTTCAACAGGTTTTGGAAAATCGCCGGTGGTGAGTGTAATAGTTGCGATGTTGCTTGAGCTTTGAAAATGCCATTGTGCCCCACAGGAAAAAGTATTGAAAAGACCACAATTAAATTCATCATACCAGTGATAATAGTCCCTTTTAATATAGATATGCTGTAGAGCTCCTTTATTAATATCAAAGATGTAAGGAGGCATTTGATAGTCTAATTCATTTTTTACAATTGCACACAGTTCGTCAGTCGCATTTTTTATATGTACATCTTTGCAGATATAATAAGTATTCTCAGCTAACCCACTTGTATAAAATTTAGTTGTAAGTAAGTGTTTTGCTTTAACATTTGACCAATTTTTACCGTCATAAGATATTAGATAATCATATCCAAATTCTCTTCTGTCAATATTGGTGCTAATGAATGCCCCTAAAATTTTTGCAGGATTTATTACTTCACCATGCTGTAACTTGTAAAAAGTTTGATCTCCACAAATTACATTTTGTTGTGCAACAGGTCTATCACAAGGTTGTAAAAAAACATTAATAGAGTTACTTATGTTTTGACTTCCGGTTGAAGCAAAAACAATACGTCTATATGCAGTTGAATTTTTGATCCATGAAGGATCATAAAAACTGTTAGTTGCACCTACAATATTTGACCAAGCACCTTTTGTAGAATCCTGCCATTGATAAGTAAAAGTTACGGACGGACCAACATTTGATGAAACAGTCGTATTGATCTTTTGAGTGATTATCGCAGGATCAAATGGCATTACAGTTGTGGTTTGTGAGCAACAAATAGAATTACCGCTTATCCTTTCAGTTATTTTTGTTATTGCAACCGGAGCGCTATTATTGATTGCGCCTGAAGATGATGTTAGTACTCTTCTATATTGAGTGTTTCCATTTATTGATGGGGGATCATACGAATATTGGGTTGCACCTGTAATATTTGCCCATGTACTTCCATTAAGTTTTTGCCATTGAACTGACGTAATTAAAGCTCCATCTTCTGTTGTTATTGTCGATCCATTGTCTTGATTAATTGAAGCTGGATCAAACGGAAATGCGAATGTGTTTTGGTTACAACAGATTTTATTGTTTAATATTTGATTTGGAGGAGTTATAATTGTAATTGTCCAAGGATCACTTTCAGCAATAGTTTGTTCGTTATTGTCCTTATCAAAATACGTTGCTGTATATGTATATTCTTTACTTCCACTTGCAATAAAATTACCTCCTGTGGAAAGAGACGAAGAGTAGTTAGAATTAGAAGAATTGAAAAAGTAGGAAGTTGTATTTATCAAAATTTTTGAGGAGCCATCATTGAACCATAAATTTAATGTTAGTGATGTATTGGGTGGCATATCACTTTGATCAAAATCGCTCCATGTAAATTCTATTTTAGTAACATCATATGGTATAGCATTATCAGTTAAATCAATTTCAGGATCTGTATATTCTGTTATCGATTTAGTTGTTGGAGAGTATATAGCCATTTTTGTTATTTCAATTGATTGAGAATAACAAACCTTAAGTATACATGCTGATACAAAAGTTAAAAGTAGTTTTTTCATGTTTTCAAATGAGGATTAAAGCATGAAGTTAATGATTTAAAAGTCATTATCGCTTTTTGTCAATATTTCTTAACATATGTTAAGATTAATGAGTGTGCTTTATAAATATTATCAAAAAAACAATTAAGAAAAATCAAAATCCTGATCAATACCCACCGTAATAATTCGGATTCTGTTTGGTAACCTTCAGGTCTCTTAATAATGAAGATTTTGCCTGAATGGTAAACATAAATGATTGGCGCGTACCGAAAGGCATTATGCTCATACTCATTTGCCAGCAATGCAGGTCTCGGTAGAGTTGAATAGAAGTGGCTTGCGATAAGCCTTGCAGTTTGAAATCATAACCCGAGTTAAAAGCAATTTTCCAATTGTCGGAAATTTTTACATCACCTGAAAAACCTAGGGAGTTGTTAAATGGGTTAATAACAATGTCCTTGTTATAAGAAAGTACATAACTTAAGGTTAGATTCCATGGGATAGCAAAGTCAACATACTGTGAACCGAAGGCAGGAGAGATTCCCGGGATGTAGCCGCTATTGGCACCGGTCGCAGGTTGCGCGTTGATGCCTTTTCCTTTAGCTTTGGGGTTGAGGCTTGTATTTAATGCCAGGTTGTATCTACGCATGGTCAGAAAATCCGGGTTCTCGTCCTGCGTTTTCATATAGCCTGTTACCTGGCCGGTAGTTCTGTTGTAAACCGGAACATATTTATAGGGATCGAACGTACTGTTAAAGGCAATCGAAAGCTTATTAAACAAACGGGTAGCTGTGTTTACATTCAATGGAGACCAGTTGCAAGAATCAGCTGTAAAGTTGTAGCCGCCATCTATAGAAAAAGTTTCAATCAGCTTGACAATTTTTAGTGCGTTGATACCAGTAGTATCCTTGCGGTTGCGGACTTTGCCTTCAATAGTATTGACCAATCTAAAGCTCAGCATATTCTGCACGCCGCCGCCAGGAGGGGAGTTCGTTAAAAATTTAGGAGTTCTATGGTCATGACCCGATGAATCCTGATAATGGTTGTAAAATCCATATTGCTTTTCGGAGAAATCGGGGCTGTATGTATATGAAACAGTAGGGATCAGCGTGTGCCGGATTGCAGGCATGATCTTGCTTTTAAAGCGATAAATTCCATACACACGGGTACTTAAATCAGTTCTGAAATTATAGGAATAAGCAGCAGCAAAGCCCATGGTTGTGTCTGTTTTAACTTTTTTAGCTGTAGCATCATAATACTGATCAACCGTACGGTCATAAAAATACACCCGGCCAGCCAGTTGCGGATTGAGGTTGAAATATTTGAACAGCTTAAAGGTGGTAGAGATTGGTATGGTATTGGTTACGTTCCACTGGCCTTTGCTTAAAATGTCTTCAATCTTTTTTAAGGTATCTGCTTCGCCCGGCGCTGATTGTACAACGTTGGTAAATTTATATTGCCCCTGGCCGGAGTAGCTCACGTTGATTTTTTCATACCATTTGTTGCCGTCGCTGCCTTTTTTCTTGAATACATACACGCGGTTCATGTTTAAGCTGGCATCCGGCGCGGTTACATCCATCTGCTTGGTCTGTACGTTCTGGCTTTGTCTTGCAGTAATGGTTAAATTAAAGGGACTATTGCGAAAGACTTTACTCCAGCTTACCGTAGAGTTAAAGCTGCTGGTCATTAAGTTTGTCGGATTATAGCTCGTTGTCTGGTAATATTGCGGCGATGATATGTCTACAGAGGCAGAAAATTGAGAAGGTCTCTGAGAGATCTGTCTGTGTGTCCATTTAAAGTTCATAGTCTTTATGAAATCAATGGCGTTGTCAAAACCTTCTTTTGTAGAACTGTAGTTACCACTTATCATACCAGTATAGCGATACCGCTTAATATAATTCGCTGTTGTGGATAAGCGGTAACTCTGGTTGGCATATATATCCCCCAGCATTTTTATACCCAGGTAATCATTCACGGCCCAGTAATAACCACCATTACTAATAAAGAAGCCCCTGCTGCGTTGTTCACCAATGGTAGGGAAGATGATTCCAGACTTGGAGCGTTTGGTTACCGGAAAGAAACCCAGCGGCAGACCCAGCGGAGTATGGATATCCATGATCTTCATGTGGAACGGTCCGGTTACCACTTTGTCGCCCGGAATTACTTTCAGCTTCGAAGCATTGATGGAGAAGTGCGGGTGGGGCAGGTTACAGGTGGTGTAAAAGGCATTGTTCACATAAATGGCTTCGGGAGTTTTCTTTACTGGTCCGCCCTGGATATAGCCGTCGCCCTGCTTGGTTACTATACCTTTAATGATCCCTTTGCCGCTTTTCATATTATAGCGGATAACCTCGGCGGTATACATGTCGGCGCCTTCCCTGAATATTGGCCGGCCGATGGTTTTGCCGCTGGCCGTGTCAATCAGTCCGTAGGCGGTTACTTCGTTCAGCGCCCAGTTGATCTCCATGTATTCAGCTGTGAGGATGCGGCTGCCATAAGTCACTTTGGCATCGCCGTATAGATACACTTTTTGTTCCGCTACATTCATGCGGATGGAATCGCGGCAGCTGTACAGAATCCGTGTTTCGATGTCGCTTTTTTTTGCCTCCAGTGAATCAGCGGTTTTGCTTTTTAAGGTATCGAGGGATTGGGCGTGGGCGGTTTTTTCGTTGGTGCTGTCACCAAGGATATTCTTTTTAAAATTCAAATTCAGAGAATCTGAGATAGGGGATTGCGCATTGATTGATTCTGCAAGTAAAATGCAGAAAATCAACGAAATTATGCGGAATATACCGTGTTTATATTTCAGAATTAAATTAAAATTCACAACTTTGGGTAAAGTTATTGTATTAACTTCATAAATGAGTACAAGGTGAAAAAAAATCTTTATATACTTTTTTTATTCCTAACCCTGTCATTGACCTCTTTTTCGCCGTTAGGTCAGCACTCTTACAAAGTTCGTACCATAGTTATCGATGCCGGTCACGGCGGTAAAGATCCGGGCTGTCATGGCACCACCGGCGTGGAAGCCAAAGTAACCCTTGCCGTTGCTCTCGAGCTGGGCCGGATCATCAAAGAAAACATGCCGGATACCAAGGTCTATTATACCCGCATGAGTGATAATTTTATTGAACTGCACGACCGTGCGGATATTGCCAACCGCAACAACGCCGATCTGTTTATCTCTATACATTGTAACTCAGGCCCTTCAGCGGCTTACGGCACCGAAACCTATGTCATGGGCCTGCATTCCTCCGAAGATAATTTAGCCGTGGCCAAGCGTGAAAATGAAGTGGTTCTGAAAGAAACCGATTATAAAAAGAATTACGATGGTTTTGATCCGAAATCACCGCAGGCACATATACTTTTTTCGCTCTATCAAAATGCGTATATTGAAAACAGTATTCTGGTTGCATCCAAAATCGAAAACCAGTTTGCCAAACGTCTGGGCCGTACCAGCCGGGGGGTAAAACAGGCCGGCTTCCTGGTGTTATGGAAAACAGCCATGCCAAGCGCTTTGATTGAACTGGGCTACCTGACCAATGCCGCGGAAGAAAAGTATCTAACGAACAAGACAAACCAGGTGTACCTGGCTTCAGGTATTTACAGGGCCATTAAAGAATACAAAGCACAGATAGAAAATTAGTTTTACCAACAGTATAGATCGAGTGAAGTTTTCAAAAGAATTTAAAGTAGGGTTGATGACACTTGTTGCAGGTGTTATTTTGTATCTGGGATTTAATTTTTTAAAGGGGGCGGATGTGTTTTCACATACCAATACCTTTTATATAAAATACAGTAAGGTAGACGGGCTGGCGCCATCAAACCCGGTATTGATCAACGGATACCAGGTAGGTAAAGTAAAAACGCTGACGCTGAACCAGCAGGACAACAACAGCATTCTGGTTTCCATTGAAGTGAACGACGACATCCTGGTTGGTGATGGTACCTATGCGGAAATAGCGAAGGACCTTTTGGGCAGCATGAGTATTGTTTTGAAAATGAACAAAAATACCAAACTGTATGAAGACGGTGCGACCATCAAAGGCGGCTTTCAGATGAGCCTTACCGATATGCTGGAAGGCAAGGCGTATCCGGTGATCGACCACCTGGATACAACCCTGGTGCACGTTGGGAATATGCTGGATGCAGACATGCGTTCAAAATTATACGGCACGCTGGCGAATCTGGAAGCGATTACTTCGGTGCTGAAAACAACGATGCAGTCCGGACAAAGCAAGCTGGACGGTACTTTTACCAATTTAAATACGCTTACAGCAAACCTTGTTGAAACAGAAAAGAAACTGACTCCGGTGATTGCTAAATTCAGCGCCCTGGCAGATTCTCTGAACGACATGGAACTGAAACAAACCGTTGCAAATGCCAACCTGTTGTTGGTTGAACTGAACAAGTCAGCTACGAAGATCAGCAAAGGTGAAGGTACACTGGGCGCATTGGTAAACGACAAGGCCGCATATGATAACCTGAACAAAACACTTACCGACCTGGATGCCTTATTGCTGAATCTGAATAAAAACCCGAATCATTTCTTCGCACCGTTTGGTAAAAAGGAGAAGAAGGTGAAGTAATTATGAATTATGAGTTATGAATTATGATCCGTTATAAAACGATTATATTTCATCTCAGGCTTGTCTCAAAACCTGATAAGGCTGAAAGCTTTGAATATACTAAACCCGGTGCTACGCGCCGGGAAATAAAAGCCCCCGATTATATATCCGGGGCTTTTGTTTTTCCGTAATGTAAATTATTAAAGCTCTTGATTGATCATGCAGAACCTTATAGGTTTTATAAATCATGCATATAATATTAATTAGAACTGAATTTGTATCTTAAAAAACAGAACCTGATCAAAGAAAACCTGTAAGGTTTTGTTAAAAACAACAATTTCTTAAAACGTATTACTGGGTAACTGCATATCAAATGAATAATACAAATACATTTAAAGCAAATCAGTATTTTTATATAGCGCTCGTTGCCGCAATCTGGTTTATGCTGACGGGTTGGTTGTGGGCATATCTTGCCAATCTCTTCGTAGCATATCCGTTTGGTGTGTTGAGTGCAATACTTTGGTACAAGGGAAGAAAAACAGAAGGCAACAGCAAGCGTTATAAAGTTGTGGCCGTGATCCTGGGTATAGGACTGGCGGCATCCATGATTACGCTGGTGGGTATGCTGATGCATAATTAACAATGCAGTCAAATCCACCGCGGTGGATGCCAAATGAAGACTGGCGACAGAAAAAATGATAGGGTAAACGAAAACTCTCCACGTGTTTTAAACCCTTGGAGAGTTGGTTGCAGATCGATCACGCTTAAACCTTATAGGTTTTGAAAATGGCAAGGACGAATATTTGATAGAACTAATCTTTATCGGATACAGCAAATCGTAATCAAACAAAACCTATAAGGTTTTATTGAGAACAAACAGGCACAAGGAAAACCTTGCGCCAGCGAAAATTAACAATGCAGTCGAAGACTGCAAAAATAAAAAGGCACAAGTCACGCTTCGCTAAGACTTGCGCCAGGAAAGTTAATCGTGCTTAAACCTTATAGGTTTTGCAAATGTTAAGTGCGAATGTTTGATAGAACTGATTTTGTATCTGACACAGCAGATGTTGATTAAAGAAAACCTATAAGGTTTTGTTAAAACTTAAAACATATTACTTTTATTCATGGACATTGAATTCAATAAAAATGAAGATGCGTTAAAAACGCTTTGCTATGCGTTGAAACAGCGGCTGAAGAAAGTTGCGCAGGGAGGTGGTGAAAAACGTATGCAGGCTGAAAAGGAAAAAGGGAAGTGGTCTGCGCGGGAGCGCATCGCGAAACTGTTTGATCCGGGTAAGGCGGTGATTGAGATTGGCGCGTTGGCTGCTGAAGATATGTACACGGAAGTCGGCGGTTGTCCGTCGGCAGGTGTAGTTGTACAGATGGGTTATGTAGAAGGCCGCATTTGCATTGTTGTAGCCAACGATGCAACCGTAAAAGCCGGAGCCTGGTTTCCGATGACGGCAAAGAAAAATCTGCGTGCGCAGGAGATCGCCATGGAGAACCGGATTCCGATCGTGTACCTGGTGGATAGCGCCGGTGTTTTCCTGCCGATGCAGAACGAAGTATTTGCTGATAAAGAACACTTCGGCAGGATTTTCCGCAACAATGCATGGATGTCGTCGGAAGGAATCCTGCAGATTGCAGCCGTGATGGGCAGCTGCGTGGCGGGTGGCGCGTACCTGCCCATCATGTCGGATGAAGCCTTTATTGTAGAAGGTACAGGTTCTATATTCCTTGCCGGTTCATACCTGGTGAAAGCGGCGATTGGCGAAACAGTCGACAACGAAACACTCGGTGGAGCAACTACACAAACGGAAATCTCCGGCGTGATTGATCATAAATGTAAAGATGATGCCGAATGCATTACGCGCATCCGTGCCGTGTTCAATCATACAGGCCATGGAGAGAAAGCAGGCTTTGATCGCATTGCTGCTGCAAAGCCTAAACTGAACGAAGAAGAAATTTACGGCTTGCTGCCGACAGACAGAAGTAAGCCGTATGATATGATGGATATCATCAAACGACTGATAGATGATTCAGCTTTTGAACCATATAAAGAGTTGTACGGACAAACCATCATTTGCGGGTACGCGCGTATAGACGGCTGGGCGGTTGGTATTGTAGCGAACCAGCGCAAGATTGTAAAAACAAAAAAGAACGAAATGCAGATGGGCGGCGTGATCTACTCCGACTCAGCAGATAAAGCCGCGCGCTTTATCATGAACTGCAACCAGCGCAAAGTACCGTTGTTATTCCTTCAGGATGTGACTGGCTTCATGGTCGGCAGTCGCTCCGAGCAAGGCGGTATCATCAAAGACGGTGCGAAGATGGTGAATGCCATGGCTAACTCGGTGGTCCCTAAGTTTACAGTTATTGTAGGTAATTCGTACGGCGCGGGTAATTATGCCATGTGTGGCAAGGCTTATGATCCGCGGTTGATCGTGGCCTGGCCGGGTGCACAGATTGGTGTGATGAGCGGAGCCTCTGCGGCAAAGACTTTACTGCAGATCAAAGTATCTTCCCTGAAAGCAAAAGGGCAGGAAATTACTCCGGAAGCCGAAGCGGAATTGCTGAAAGAAATTACAGATAAATACAACGAAGAACTTTCTCCGTATTACGCGGCCGCGCGTTTGTGGATCGATGCGGTGATCGACCCGCTTGAAACAAGATCTTATGTATCAATGGGTATCGAAGCGGCCAACAACAATGCGAAAATGAAACGCTTTAATGTTGGCGTAATACAAACCTGATCAATATATTTGAATATGGATGAAGCGAAAATAAAAGCATTAATTTCTTTACTGGACGATGAAGATGTGGAAGTGATTTCGCAGGTAGAGAAGGAACTTCTTGCCCAGGGCGGATCAATGATTCCTTTCCTTGAAAAAGAATGGGAACAGAACTTCAATCCCGTTGTGCAGAAACGGATTGAAGATATCGTGCACCTGCTGCAGTTTATATTGCTGGAAGACCGTTTCGCGCAGTGGAAGAAGACAGGCGGCGCGGACCTGATGGAAGGCTTGTGGCTGGTATGTACGTATCAGTATCCCGACCTGGAATTCGCTACCATTAAGAGCGCCATGGAACAGATCTATTACGAAGCATGGCTGGACATGAAACCAGACATGCTGCCGATGGAGCAGGTGAAGGTGCTGAATAATGTATTGTTCAATAAATTAAAATTCAGTTCGAATACGAAGAATTTTCATTCCCCGGCAAACTCGATGATCAGCCAGGTACTTGAAAGTAAAAAAGGAAATCCGCTTTCGCTGTGCGCTATTTACATGATGGTTGCGCAGAAGCTGAAACTACCTATCTACGGCGTAAACCTGCCGAGCTTATTTATTCTTACCTATAAGAATGAAAATTCCCAGTTCTATATCAACGCTTTCAACAAAGGCCTGATCTTTACCAAAGAAGATATTGATAATTACCTGCATCAGTTAAACCTGGCGCCGATCGATGTATTCTATCAGCCCTGCTCCAACATTGATATTGTTGCACGTGTATTAAGAAACCTGATTATTTCTTTTGAAAAACTTTCGGAAATGGAGCGTGTGGATGATGTTAAAAAAATGCTTCATTTCCTGACAGGAGAAAAATACTGATTCGGGGAAGTCATCGATGGCGCATGCATTTGCTTGTGCCCCGGAACTAACAGGCACAAGGAAAACCTTGCGCCAGCATAAGCCCAAAGAACAATCAGGCACAAGCAAATGCTTGCGCCAGCATAAACTAACAGGCACAAGGAAAAATCTGGTTTGATTATTGGTTACGTATATCAATCTGAATTAAAACATAAAAAAGATTGTTTATCACTTACAACCAATATCTGTTATGAAACAGCATATAACTTTATGGATTCTGGCCGGCAGTCTGGCTTTAAGCTTTACCGCTTGTTCCCAGCAGCAGGCCGCACCCCAAAAACAAAGCACAGACACCAGCAAATCAACCTTTAATCTTCCCGTTATACCAATGAGCGATTCAAGCAAATACAATCCCTTAACTCCCGAGGAGAAATGGGTGATTATTGATAAAGGTACTGAAAGACCTTTTACAGGAAAATATTACAATCACAAAGAACCGGGTACGTATATCTGCAAGCGCTGTAATGCACCGCTGTACCGTTCTTCGGATAAATTCGATTCGCATTGCGGCTGGCCAAGTTTCGACGATGAAATTCCCGGCGCTGTAACCCGTGTGCCCGATGCCGATGGCAGAAGGATAGAAATTATCTGCACCAATTGCAAGGCGCATTTAGGCCATGTGTTTGAAGGCGAAAGAATGACAGCAAAAAATACCCGCCACTGTGTGAATTCCATTTCCATTGAGTTTGTACCGCTGGAAAAGTAATATGTTCTAAGTTCTACGTTTTAAGAAATAAGCTCATAAAAAACAGCCTGGGGTTTAAATCAAACCACAGGCTGTTTTTTATTTCCAACGAATTTCTTACTACTTAAAACTTATTACTTAAAACGTAAAACGTAAAACCTAATACTGTTTCAGCAAACAGCCTACCGGCCTCGTTTCAGCGATCTTGATTGTTTTATTATTGATCATTGCCGAGATGGCATCGTCTAAATAATTGTTCGTAATGTTTTCGGCGCTTTGCGGATTGTCGTCAATAGAACCTTTATACACCAGACGGAACGAATTTTCCATTTTTTTCAAAACAAACGCATCCGGCAGACGGGTAACACCAAAGCTGATCGCAAGTGATTGGGTGGTATCTGCCAGGTAAGGATATAGTGACTGGTCATTCTGGATCTTCTTCCTCATTGCCTCAACTGTTTCGAATTTGTCCGTTTTACTTACCGATGGATTTACCAGTAAAAATGTTACCCCGCTGGTATTATAGCGGCGCGCCAGTGTAGCAATACGCTGTTCGTAA
>NZ_JBQCDF010000311.1:0-15769 GCF_051961495.1 Cytophaga sp.
AAAGATGCGAGCCATCAATATAGATTAAGTCAAACTTCAATTTACTTTCTACCCATTTAGGAAGCTGGATGGCAGAAAAAGCTTCGAAGTAATTAACATATTTTAGTAGTTCACTTTTTTCCAACAACAGCAATCCGCAGCTATCCCAATGCGATATTTGAAAAGGATCTATTGAATAGTGTTGCTGTATATTATTGTTCAATTCCTTATGCTTCATGGCAAACAGCATTGCTGAAATGCCATATGCCATGCCTATTTCAAGGGTATATTCAGGTCTTTCACGATCCATTATCCCTTGAATAGTCAATAAATTATTATTTGTTGACCCGCCAATAATTTCACGCTCGCTTCCGCTTTTACCAATTAATTTTCCATTCTGAATTATTTCATTAAGCAGCGGTGGAATTTCTTTTTTACTCATGATCTGTCTTGATTATAGCTGGATAACTTTCCAGATGTTTTAATTAGTATTTTGGGTTATTCTTTTTTTCAAGTCAAAGGCAGCTTCCATGGCTTTATCCATGTTATAATATTCCCATTCACCAAAACGGCCTAAAAGATGTATTCCCAAGGAAGAAAGATACTCCTTGTATTCCAGTATACATGTACGCGTTTCTCTATCCTGAATAACATAGGAGTTAGGCTCCTGGTTGAATGCAATAGCTTCCAGATTTCCGGGAAGATGTTTTAATTCTGCCAACATGTCTTCCTGGGAACAAATACCGGAGAATTCGACGGTACATGAGCTACGCCCCTCTGCCTGAGCGTTGTTATTGATGCTAAAGTTACCGGTATAGATAATTCTATGTGCTTTGAAAGTTGGTTCCGGAATGTATAACCAGGAAAGATCATTGGTATCACAGCTGCATAACACACTGGACGTACCATTTGACCGGAGGTTGGAAATTTTTGAATTATTCTGATACTTACTACCGGTATCATTTCTTAAAAGTTCCGGAAGTTTTCTTACATCACCTGTGTATACAACGTAGTCAAATAATTCTCCATTGATACGCACACCTTCAGCGCCAGTAATAATATTTTCAATAGTTGTATTACATTGGATGTTTAATCCTTCAGCCAGGCGATCTGCAATAAACTGTGATCCGCCATTCTTAGGGTAGAAGAAGCTTGAATGCACCATTGTTGTTTCTTCCTGACGAGTGATGTTACTTGTTACAATCTCCAGTAATTTTGGCATGGGCAGTTTTCCTTCCAGCCACTGCATAGAAACTGTTTTCAGATCTGTTTTCCAGATTTTATTATTGTAAGGCTTGAAATACATTTCATATAACGTATCTCCAAACGTACCGAGCAGAAATGCCTCGAAGTGCTCATATAGCATCGGATCTTTTGCTTCAATAGCGTGAATGGCAATCAGCTCAGACATGATTTTCTCTACAAGCCCGGCGTCCAATTGATACAAAAAATTTTCTATGGGATAACCTAAAAATTTTCCCTGATAAAATATTTTAGCATTACGTTTTGCCTGGATAAATTCTTTTTCTCTGTCGAATTTATTCCAGAACCAATCTAATACTTCCTTATTTTTACTATTAAATACATGCCCTCCTACCCGATGATACAAGTACCCAGCCTCGCGACTGCAATGAACCAATCCACCGATATAGGGATTTTGTTCAACAACTGTTACCTGAAAGTGATCATTTAATATAGCAGCAATGCTAATTCCGGAGATACCGGCACCAATGACTGCCACTTTTTTATTTTTCATTCAGCTTTCAATATTTTAATTTATAAATCAAATCTTTCGTAACCACAACAAGTAATCAAAACAGTATATCGGAGACATTAATTGAAGGTTCATTTTGCATTCAACTTTTTTTAATCCAGGGTTGAGATGGTAAATTCCCGCATAATTTTTGGATGGTTACAGCATTGACCAATAAACTTTTTAAAGCGCTGAAATCATTCGCCCATTTTAGTTTTTGTTCAAAAGAAAGCAGCCCGAATCCTGTCATAAAAGCTGTCATTGCTGTATGATACAATTGTTTCAAAAGTATGTAACCATATGATTTCCCCTTTATTCCTTTATCTGCAGACAAATAAATATATGGATAAAGAAATGCAATTGAATATCCAAAACCTTTATTCATTCTAAACAGATAATTTTCATTCAACCTGTTTCGGGTAAGGTAATGTTTAAAGGTTAATGTTGAATCATAATAAAGTGTATACCCCGTTAAAATTATTGCCTGACACAGTTCAAAATCTTCTCCGGATGTCAGCGTTTGCCCGATCCTGCCTGTCAAAGTAAATTTAAAACCTTTTTTTATTAAATATTCATACGCAGACTTTCGTATTGCTATTCCGGCACCATATAAATATCCTTTACTAAGGGTCACATCTCCACTCGCTGCTGCTTGCGGACCTACCGCGTATTGAGCCACATGTTTCCTGACCGTTGCCGGTGGTTCAATTTCATATACAGGGATACCCATTCCACCAAGAGCGCCTATTTTACTATCAGACTCGAATATCAAAAAGGCTGTCAATAAATACTGCTCAGAAAGCCAGTTGTCATCATCGCAAAAAACCACATAATCAAATACAGCATTTTTGATACCTGTATGACGGGCTGATGACAAGCCTGGTGTTGGTTCATCAATGATTCTCATAGGAATTGCCGCATTCCAGGATACCCAGCAGGACGCGGCTATTGCTGCAGTATCATCAGAAGAATTATTATTGACTACAATTACTTCTGCCTTAATACCATTCAATTCCTGCTTGGCAAGATGATCAAGTGTATCTTTTATTCTCGATGCACTATTATAACAACATACTACAACTGAAATACCTTTCATATATTATTGATAAGAATATCATACAACGTATGTTCAGGTTTATCCTTAATAAGAGCCTGTACTTTGGCTAAACATAACTCGCCCATGGATTCGACATGAGATTTACGTGCAAACATTTCTTCAAGTGCCGTTTTAATAAGATCTACGGTCGGGGCCTTAATCAAAAAACCGTTCACTCCGTCTTCAATAAATTCTCCACATCCTCCTACATCTGTAACTACTGCAGTTCTGCCGCATGCCATTGCTTCCAACAAACTAAGTGGAGTACCTTCAGCAAACGAAGTTAAAACCAGTATATGATTTAGTTCCCATATTTTTCTAACGTCTTTTTCAAAGCCCTTGAAATGAATTTTATCAGTCAGCTTATAAAAATGCACCAGCTCTTTCAAATAACCTTCGTCAGGACCTTCCCCATATACATTAAGCTCCCAATCCATATCACTTAATGAACGGCTGGAAAGCGCCTGAATTAAGAGATCATGACCTTTAACGTTTGCGTCCAGCCGGCCAACAATTGCCATGCTGAGTTTTGAAGAATGTATATATGGAATTTTACCATACGTTACTTTTATTGGATTTGAAATAATCTGAGCATTTTGAATATTACAGGCGATCTGTCTTTCAGCCACATTTTTATTTCGTTGAGAAACGAAAAATACACGCGTCATTTTTTCAAAAATACTTTTAGCATGTATTATATCAGAATAGGGCAAAATTTCATGCTCATTATTAAACTGGTTAACTAAATACATCCTGTTGACATTACAGGTATACAAAAATTTTCTAAAGTCTTTATTCCAGGTGAAATCATAGGTCCCTCCCTGACTGATTAACAAAACATCCAATTCAAAGTCCAGTATTTTTTTGAAAGACTCCTTTCTGAAAATTCTATTCAATTTGAAATATGCTTTTTTACTGAATGAAGCTGAAGATGCCAATTCATTCGGACGTAGCAGAAGCGTCGCACCTTTCTTCTTTAAAGCTAAAATTGATTCGTGAACTGTCTCCCACTTATATATAGATATATATACTTCATGGTTATTCTCAAGAGCCAGCGCTGCGGTTCTTACCCACAAGTCCTCGCTCCCTCACGAAACTTAATACAGTGATGATACAAAGCCTATCCTCATATTACTTTTTCAATATTTGTTTCGTTACAAAAGACAGATAACTTATCATAAATTCCGGAAAGTGACGTATATCCTTTGTTTCTTTAAAATAATCAAAAACAACTTTTTTTAAATTTTCATAAACAGGGCTATTGCTTGATTTATTTTCGTCATGCATTAGAAAAACGCCCAATGTTTTTTCAATTTTAACTATTTTATATTTTTTGTATACCCTCAGTAAAAACCAATAATCCATTGAATAATGGTTTGACACAGGGAATTTCCCAAGTTGAACCTGCAAGGAACGTTTATAGAAATATCCAACAGGGTTCAGTGGAAATACAAAATCCCAATATTTTAAAATTTTATTCAATTTGACAGATGGACTATGAATCGTTTGTATAGTTTTTTTTTCGATAATTATATTTCCGATTATTATATCCGCCTCAGGATTTTTTATAAAAGCATATACAGCGTTATTAAAAGCTCCGGGCAAGAAATAATCGTCAGCATTAAGATATACTATAATATCACCGGTGGCCTTCTCAAAAGCCTTATTCATGGCATCTGACTGACCTGAATCCTTTTCAGAGACCCAATGGACGGTTGGATATTTTTTCAGTATCTCAATCGTTCCATCTGATGATCCTCCGTCAACTATTATATGCTCATATGTGTTGTAATCCTGCTGAATGACACTGGCAATAGCTCTCTCAATAAAACCGGCAGAGTTATAGGATGGCGTTAATACACTTATTTTAAATTTATGTAAAGTATCTTCCATTTTACTGCCTGATTAATTGTTTTCAACCAGATTCTTATACAACTGAATCATCAAGTCCGATTGTATGCTTTGACTATATTTACCTATCGCCGTTTCGGAAATAGCACTTCTGTTAAAGAGGTTATATTCCAACGTCTTTTTTATAATATGAGCCCAGGATTTAATCTGCATATCTTTCATTATGATTCCATTTTCATTCGATATCAATTCAGGAATTCCTCCGACATCTGAACAAATAACAGGAACACCACAACATAATGCTTCAATAATCACATTTGGCATGTTATCACCACGGGAAGGAACCAATAAAAAATCAATGGAATTATAAAATTCTGCAAGCGTTTCATTTGAATTCAAATTTCCATTGTATTTTAAATTAAAACTTTTTTCATCAAACTCTTTCCCGATATAAACAAATTCAATAGTTGAATCTTCTTTAAAAAAATTCACTAAACCTAAAAAAATATCATTTCCTTTTAACGCTGAATGATAGGTGGCTACATAGCCATATTTAATTGCCGGAACCTTTTTAAAATTTTCATTATTCCCGGCAGATCGATTCAGGTACTTGAAAACAGATGTATCAATACTGTTTGGTATTATCACATGTTTGAATCTCTTAAAAAGAAAACTTGATACTGACAATTCATACATCCATTGATTCAAGGCAACAATAGTCAACTCTTTATTTTTAATGCTACCCTTTTTATCCTGCAATTCTTTTTGTGCAAGCGATTTACTTAATGGAGGCAACAGTTGCGGACAATCATTACATGTATGTTTATAGCCTTCGCAATCATACGCGTAATGACAGCCTCCTGTAAATGGATTCATATCATGTAATGTCCAAACAAGTTTTTTATTCTTGAAGCCGGATATGCCATTAAAATCCAACGTATAATTTATCCAATGCAAATGAATAATATCTGCGTTCAGGATCATATCTCGCTGTCCGGATTTTAACAAATCGAAATCTGAATAGTTTAGTGTATATGAATGATCCTTAAATTTTTTATATTGGTTTATTTTCGATTCTTTTTCCCAAAAATGCTTTTTTAGTTTAAATTTAAATAAGATCCTTGTAAAAAAATCAAAAGATATGCTTACTCTATAACACCGGGGAATATTGATTTCCGGGCCCAAAAAATATAAGAAGGATGAGTTCACGCCTTTTTCAATCAACCCCTTGTGCAGATTCAACGCAGCATTTGCTGCACCTCCTGTTGAGAATGTATTAATATGAAGAATATTCATCTTTAACATTTTGAAAAAAACGAAGATATTTTTCAGCGCATAATTCCATTGAAAATTTTTCAAACGCCTGCATGGCAAGCTTTGAATGCTTCTCAATTAAAGTCTTATCCTGAATATACATTTTCATGCATTCAGTGAATTCTTTCTGGTTAGGCAATCCTTCCCGGGTAATAGAAACAACAAAACCTGCGATATCTGTTGCTGTACTGAGCATCGCCGGAATTTCAACCCAATTAGTAGCTATTACAGGTTTATTACAGTATAAATATTCTACAACAGAATTAGGGATACTTTCTCCTGCAAACCATGTTGGCAATACTGCAACATCAAACAATGTGATGTATTGAACTACGTTTTCAGCTTTTCCAACAAAGTGAATAAACTTATCAGAAGCATATTGTTTTTTCAATTCAGCAATAAATTCTCCGTCACCAACCAATATTAAATGCAATTCTTTCGAATTCTCTTTTTGATTTTCAACAAAACCTTCAATTGCAACTTTCCATCCTTTTTCCTCTATGCCTCTTGCAACCATTCCAAACACAACAGCATCTTCTGCTATGCCTAAGGAATCTCTTGACACTTGTTTTTCTAAAATACCTGCTGATTGATATCCGTTATAAATTTGAATATTCAGATCAGGAACAGTTGCGTGTAACGTTTTTAGAATGTCTATATTTTTCTGAGTTAACCAGACCAAACCATTTGCACGTAAAAATGCCTTTCTTGTCTGGGTATTAAAATACTCATATGATTCAGGATTTCCTGAAAGATACTGATGCATCAATGAATAACAACCTCTGGTGGAAATAACAATAGGAATATTGTATGTCTCAAGCGCAGAGCAAATAAAAACATCTGACTCATATTTGAATGAACATAAAATATCTATTTTAAAATACTTCAATATAACTTTCAAAAAAAGCTTATCTATTTTATATGCGATTGCATATCTCGAATTGAGTTTTTTAAAAAAAGGAATCAATTTCGAAAGGATATCAGATGGAGTATTTATTAATCTGACTTTACGGTCTAAAGCCGTTTGTAATAATTTTTCATTAACAACATCAGGTCGCGTATTCAGTAAAATGATCTCATGCTGCTGAGCAAGCATCTTCGTAATACGAAGCATAAAAACCTCACTCCCGCCAAATTCAAGTCCTGCTATAGAAAATAAGATTTTCATGTTTGTATCAATCTTTTAAACTGCGAAGCGATTTCGTTTGAAACAGTTTCTGTTGAATAATTATTTTCTATAACAGTATATCCATTTATACCTTTTACCGCATAGGTGTTTGTATTCAAATAAACATCCTCTATTGCATCATACCAATCGTTATCTGACACAGGACCTAAGCCTATATCACCCTGGCCAAGAATTTCTTTATTCATTCCAAAGGGGCTTACCAGTACAGGCAAACCCATAGCCATATATTGAAGCATTTTAAAGCTGCATTTCCCTTTCGTCCATTCATCATTTTGCATGGGCATGATTCCAACGGAAAAATCGCGCATTGCCTGCACATGCCCCATAGGGTGCCATGGTACAAATTCGATATTCCCGCTTATTTGTTCCAATTCAACCGGATAACGATCAGCAATTATTTTCAACACTGCATCTTTTCTTTTATCAAAGAATACCTTTAATGCATTTATAATATTTAGCAGGTATTTATAATTACCGGAAGTCCCTATCCAGCCAATGACAAATCTATTTTTATTCGTATTGGTCTCAGGAAAATAAATTTTAGTATCTACTGCAGTTGGAATAATTTTAACATTCTGATTATACTTGCTTACCCAGTCAGCCAGATAATTATTTCCGGCGAATACGCAATCTGCACCAGTTACAATTTTATCTGTAAAACCAGCGCCTTCGTCTAACCAGATTGCATCGTCCAAATCAAATACAATAGGCCTGGATGATTTTAATTCCAATGTAAAATGATATGGAATCAACACTTTCTGTATCCATGTGATTGAATAAAAATTTGATGCAAGTACCGCTCTATACCTATCTAATAATTTTAATCGATTCCATGTTCTGGGATTATCGCTATGTATAAGTTTTAAAACTTTGCGGTAAGGTTCTGATGGCACATCAAATTTATTCCATAAAGGTTTTTTCTCTGTTACAAGCACTCCTTTATTCTGCAAATATGGAATATACTGACGTACTCTATATTGTGCTGAAGGTATTGTTATTCCTGATGTCAGAGCACAAATTTTCAATTGCTTTTTGTTTTAGTCCGATCTTCAGTTTCAAAAAAATATTCAGGCCGACTCATTAACATTGAAATATTATTTTTAATTTTTTCATCATCCCAATTCCACCATGCCAAATCCTGAAGCCTGCGGATTGTATCTGCATCAAACCTGTATTTTATAATTTTAGCCGGGTTACCCGCAACAATTGCATAAGGCGGTACATCCTTTGTCACAACGGCAGCAGCACCAATCACGGCTCCATTACCAATGCTGACACCACCCATAATATAGGCTCCCCTGCCAATCCAGACATCATTTCCAATAATAACATCTCCTTTAGTTTTTTGATCTTTATGTGCATTCTGAAGATCTTTCAAAAACAATTTATTAAACGGATATGAACTTACATATTCATAATAATGTTCGCCGCCCAAAAAAATCTTAACATCTAATGCAATTGAGCAGAATTTACCTATAATCAATTTCGTACCATCGTTCCAATCGAGAACCTCTGGCTTTCCATATGTCCATCTACCGATTTCATATTGGCTCAACTCATTGAATTCTGTTGAAAAGACAGGCTTATGTATATGGGTTATAGTATCAGTATTATTTTCAACTGACTTTAATTTTGTTAAAATTTGAATAAGCTTATTTAAAATTTTATTTATCGGCTTCATGGTTCTGCGAATAAATATCCCAATTTAAAAAAGGTCTTATTAAGCCGGGCCAGTTTCCGGTTGTATGCTTTCGTACAGTTTTTCCTGAATAAGTTTCAACCACTTTAAACGAAAGTATATTTTCATTTCTGCTGTGCAGCATGTTTGGATTATAATGTCCTAATGCAATCAATACAAAATAGGTACCTTCGGCTAAAAGGTTTGGTGGAATAAAACAGGTGGCTACAGTTATTTGATTGCTGGCTTTTTGCTCCCAGGCAATGGAATTAAACTCATTACTCGCAAACAATGTATTACCATAACTATCCTTTACATGTATGATTGCTGTATTTCTTGCAATTGCTTGATTATCCTGATAAGCTATTTCAATACATACCGGCTCATCAATTGGTATTGAGTTCGCAACTTCTCCGCTTTTATTCTTAATTGAAGCACTTAATAATTTTCCAAAATTATTTCCCGGAGCATCCTGAAGAGAAAATTCTACGTGGGAAGGAATTGCTTCCATCTTTTCAAAATATGATTGAATAACATTTCCTATTTCACCGTAGTTTACTAAATGCCCATTTTCGAGAATGGCTCCTTTATTACAAAGCATTTCAACAGCAGTCATATTATGACTTACAAAAAGTATGGTTCTTCCTTTTTCCGTTGAAACCTGCTTCATTTTTCCTATTGCCTTTTTTTGAAATTCAGCATCACCTACAGCAAGTACTTCATCTACAATCAGAATTTCAGGTTCAAGATGTGCAGCCACGGCAAACCCAAGCCTTACCGTCATTCCGCTTGAATACCTTTTTGTGGGTGTATCTAAATATTTTGCTATTCCGGAAAATTCAACAATCTCATCCAGTTTTTTATCTATCTCCCATTTACGCATCCCCATGATGGTACCGTTCATATAGATATTTTCCCTGCCTGTCATTTCAGGGTGAAAACCTGTCCCTACTTCTAAAAGTGAAGCCAGCCTCCCTTTCAATTTAACAGTGCCGTTACTGGGTTTGGTGATCCTTGAAAGAATTTTTAATAAACTACTTTTGCCTGCGCCATTCTTTCCTATGACACCCAGCACATCACCTTCGCAAATTTCCAGATTAATATCTTTAAGGGCATATATGTGTTCACCTTTTTTTGCTTCTACAGCCTTATCATTCAATTGCCCGATCTGAGCGTATGGATCTTCCTTGCCAAGCATATTCATCTGCCACCAACGATTTAAATCATTACTGATTGTTCCAGTACTGATTTCTCCCAGTCTATAATATTTTGACAGATTTTCTATTTTAATAACAGTTCTACTCATACTCTAAATGAAGGGATAGACCTCACAGGACTTATGATATAATTTAATGTCACTAACAGTTATAATAGTTCTTATACCATTCAACAAACCTGGTTAAACCAGTATTTAAAGGTGTACTCGGCTTGAAGTTAATTTTGTTGAATAGCTTATCGATATTTGCATATGTTGACAAGACATCTCCATCCTGCATGGGTAAAAATTCCTTGATCGCTTTTTGCCCGATAATATTTTCAAGCAGCTCAATAAAATCAAGGAGTTTAACAGGGTTATTATTGCCAATATTAAATACTTCAAAGTGATTGGCATTAACAACAGGTTGAGGTATTAATTTTGTTATTGCTTCTACAATATCATCAATGTAAGTAAAATCCCGCATCAAATGCCCTTCATTAAAAATCTTAATGGGCTGCCCATCAATAATTTTTTTAGCAAAAGAAAAATACGCCATATCAGGTCTTCCCCACGGTCCGTAAACGGTAAAGAATCTTAGCCCTGTAATTGGTATCTGATATAAATGCGCATAGCTATGTGCCATAAGCTCATTTGCCTTCTTTGTTGCTGCATATAAAGACAAAGGAGTGTCGGTTTGCTGATCTTCTGAAAATGGTATTTCAGAATTGCCGTAAATTGAACTTGAGGAAGCGAAGATAAAATGCTTCACTCGAAATTTCCTGCAAGCCTCCAGTACATTAATAAAACCAATCAGGTTGCTGTCTATATATTTATAAGGCTTATCAATGCTATAGCGCACTCCGGCTTGAGCAGCAAGATTAACAACATATTCAAAAGCATGTTCTTTGAATAACTCATCTATATCATCTTTATCACAAATGCTTAAAGAATAGAATTTAAAATTCTTATATTTTTTTAATTCATGTAACCGGTCTATTTTAAGATTAACATCGTAGTAATTATTTAATGTATCTATTCCTACTACCTCATAGTTTTGCTTACATAAAATTTCAGCTAAATGAAATCCTATAAAACCAGCTGAACCTGTAATTAAAATTTTAGGCATTGTGTTAACTTCTTAATATTTTGAACAAACACTTAAATAGTGTCCATAAAACTTTTTTCGATTTTATTAAATATCACTACTCCTACCAGCAATACAACAAAAGTAACCGTAGCAGAATAGAACAAACCTGATATATCTAAATAACCATTGCCGAATAATGCAAATCTGAATGTTTCTATTACATGCGTAATGGGATTTAATTTAAGAAGGAAGGCTACCCGGGTATCTTGAATACAAGAGATCGGATATACTACCGGCGCAGCATACATGAGAAGCTGCATTCCAAATGAAACCAAAAATTTCAGATCACGATATTTGGTTGTCAGTGCTGATATGATGATTCCTGAACCCAATGCAAACAGTGCGATAATTAAAATCAATACCGGCAATAATAATATTGAAGGCCCTATATTGGAATGATACCCATTCAATGATACGATTACATACACCAGAATAAACAAAGCCAATTGTATAACAAAAGATATAAAGGCCGTGCAAACGTTGGCAATCGGCACAGTTAACCGTGGAAAATAAACTTTTCCGAATATTCCCGCATTTGCAGAAAACGTATCAGATGTTTTTAACAATGAAGTAGAGAAGAAATTCCAGAATAAAATCCCACTCAGATAAAATAGTATCGGAGGATTACCATCTGTCGATAAGTTTGCTATTTTACCAAATACAACCATATATGTGGCGGTTGTAATCAAAGGTTGAATAACAAACCACAAAGGACCTAAAATTGTTTGTTTATATATTGAAACGAAATCCCGCTTAATAAACATAAAAATCAAGTCCCTATATCTGTTAAGCTCTTGCAATTGCAGATTGAATAAATTGTTTTTGGGCTCAATTATAATATCCCAATCTTCTTCTGTTCTCATTTGGGATATCATTTACTTTGCGCAAAATTGAATATTCTCTTCCACCACTTCGGCTCACTTATTTTAGTTTGCCCATATCCATAATAAGAATAAGGGCCGACCATTCTGCCTTTAATACCGTTAAATAAAATTGTATGTGAAGCATTTACATCTTGTCGTAATTTAATTGTTTTAATTGCCTCTAATGCATCTTTAGGCGTGTATTCATATCTCACTACATATAAATTCACATCCACATATTTTAAGACAGAAATATAATCTGACACCAAACCTATTGGCGGAGAATCTAATACGACAACATCAAAGAGCTTTTTCACAGTTTCTAAAAACTCTTCCATTTGAGCGCTCGCAAATAATTCTGAAGCATTTGGAGGTACAGGCCCCGGAAGTATAATGGATAGATTATTTATATCAGGTACTTGATGAATAATTTGTTCTAACGAAGCAGCTCCAATCAAAGACTCGCTTAATCCAACATAATTTTCCGTTACTAAATGGTCTTGCGGATTGATCTCCTTTCTTAAATCGCCTTTGATCAGTAATGTTTTTTTGCCGCTGATGGCGTATGCCCTTGCCAGATTTTCAGAACAAAAAGATTTACCATCTCCACTAATGCAGGACGTTAAGCCAATCATAAATGTCTTTTTACCTTGCAACAAAAATTGAAGGTTTGTGCGAATGGACCTAAAACTTTCTGTTATTCTTCCATGTCCTGAATGCACTTTTTTATCATCCAGGTCCATCGAAAACGGAATCGTTCCAAGCACTGAAACTCCTGTCAGGCTTTCTATTTCTTCTTTGTTATGAACCTTTTTATCTAACCTGCCATATACGATAACCAGTAAAATACTAATCGCAAAACCTATCAATAAATGGTTCATATATATTTTTTGTGTTACCGGGGCGATCTGCACAAACTCATCTTCCCGCGGACTTTCTACTACAAATGCATCTGATAAATTAGAGGCCCGTGCAATACTTGCCTCGGCCTTTTTCTGCAACAGATAATTATAGATATTATCATTGATTGTATGTTGACGTTCTATATTGATCAGGTTCCGTTCTTTTGAAGGAATCTTTGTCATTTCCATTTCCAGCTTACTGATGCGTTGATTTAAATCGCCGATTGTTGACCTGGAGGTTTTAACAAGATTACTTGTTGTTTCCAGCAAGGCCTCTTTCGTTGCCTTAATGCGGATGAGTGTTGTCTGGTACTGCGGACTTTTTTCGCTGTTTGAATATTTCAGTGTGTTTTTTTGCTGATACAAAGCAATCAGTTCCGTAACTAATGTATTTAAAACACCTTCAGAAATATTTATTGTTGACGGAGCAACAAGGTCTGTAATTTCTTTATCAGCATTTAAATATTCTTTCAAATATTCATAGTATCTCAACTGAATTTCAAGCTCAAGTTTTTTAGCTTCCAGGTCTGCTAGCTGAACGTAAGTAGCTTCCGCTTCCTGCCCAATGGCATACATTTTATTTTTTTCTTTAAATGCCTGAATATTTCCTTCGGTATTCTTTAGCGAGTCTGAAATAATATTTAGCTGCGAATCAATAAAGCTTATGGTATTGGTAGCGATTCTATTTTTCTCTTCCAGTTCTTTATTAATATATACCTGGGAAAGTTTATTCAGAAAATCTACTTCCTGTTCAACAATGGCGCCTGAAGAAGATATATTTATAATGGATGATTTTTCACTTTCAGAAATTGATATTTTGCTTTTGTATAACTTGGTCAGATAATGCAAATCCCGTGCGATCACAATAAATTCATTGTCAATGTTACCAGAAGTAAAATGCTGTGTTTTATTTATTTTAAATTGAAACAATCCAAATGCAACATTCTCACCAAACTTAGCCTTACGCTCAACAACCATTGGTTGAGAAACAGAATCAATATACTTATCAGAAATTGGATCATATAGAGGCACTGAAGGAACAGCGGCAGTAATTAAAACAGATTCTTCACTAAGTATTTTAATTGTAACAGGGACGTTTGTAACTACAAATCCGGAATCTGTTACAATTTCAAATGGTTTTTTCTTATATATGTCAATATTGCGAATACTTCCTTTGATTTGGTATTCCCACATAAAATCAAGCTCCTTCATTACAAGCTGAATTCTATTGTATGATTTTATCAACTCAATTTCATTCTTAAGATTCTTATATGGTTGAAACATGGATGCTCCTTCCAGAAAATTCTTACTATTGGATGTATAAGATGATTTATCTTTTAATTGAAGTGTCGTAGAAACCTTGTATATAGGTGTTGCATAGCGTATTTTAAAATACGCTACAAAAAACGTTGTTGTTAAAATCACCAATCCGACATACCAGAATTTTGAAAGTATTCTTAAATACTTTTTATAATCAATAATATCTTTTTCTTCTAACTCCTCCATCTGTATGAACTAATAAAGCTGCTAAACTCCCAGGCGACCTAAGACAACTGTAAGAAATAATAATGCTGACATCCCTATAGACACATAAATTACATTCTGCTTATCAACTTTTGCTTTCTGAGGCTGTATATAAATTATATCGTTAGGTTGTATATAATAGGTATCAGAATTAAATGCTGAATAATCTGTCAGATTAAGATGATACACTTTTTTAGAACCATCATCCAGTGTGCGGATCAATTGTACCTTTTCAGTATTCGCATAGTCTGCTACATCTCCGGCTATTGCGATGGCTTCATAAAGCGTACAGGTTTCATTTGAAACATAATACTGACCAGGGGTCTCAAATTCCCCCAGCGCTAAAAATTTAAAAGATGCAAACCTTACCTCCGCTGTTGCATAACTGAAATATTCTTTGGCTTTATAAGAAATGGCAGAATCTGCCTGCATCAAGGTATAACCTTCTATTTTTAATTTACCTATCATTGGCAACTCAACATAACCTGAGTCGTTGATATAATAGTCTGTAAAATATGCATTCTCAGCTATAATCTGGCCTTCGGTATTTGGAGTTAAAACCTCCGGGCTTTCAGCATCGGGATTCGAAATTTTTATCTGTAAGATATCTCTTTTTTTAAGTACGTATGTCTCCTTTAAATTTGGTGGAGCTATTGTTTGTACCTCACCTTGAAAATATAAGGTTTTTTTATACCCCATACATGAGCACATCATCGTGAGCATTAAAAATGAAAGTGCTTTAAATAAACGTATATAATTCTGATACATTCTTAATTAAATACAACTATTGATTTGAAAATATTTCTAATTTAAGTTATAATTCTGACAGTTACTACTGACTGCGTATTTTAGTACAGGAGCGGATTAATCAGGTTTTCCTGGAAAAATGGCTATAATTGGTGACCCAATAATAAAACAATGCAATAATTGATGCATACCCGATATAATTAAATAAATCATGTGCTATTGGAATGAAAGAAGGGTTTGCCTTGATTGTTAAAAGGATAGACATCATCCGGATAATATTCAGGATATGAATAAAGACTAGACCTACTAACAAATATTTTAATTTTTGTTTCCCGGAAAAACCCAAAATCAGAGAAACATAAGCAATCATGATATCTATTCCCAGACAGGCATGGTATATAAGTATGCCTTTTTCGTGAACAATGCTTACATTATTTCCATTTTTCACTGCATCATAGCCTAATAGCTCCAATATCCCCATTATAGGATATATTAATGCATTTAATATAATTTTAAGAAGGCTGAATT
>NZ_JBQCDF010000312.1:0-5708 GCF_051961495.1 Cytophaga sp.
AAACTTTCAAATTCAAATAAAAATACAAAGCCATCAACAATTGGCATATTAATATCTAAAAATATCACTTCCGGGATCAAGTCAGGATTAGATTGATTTGCTTCCAGATACTCCAATGCACTCTTGCCCGAATTTTTAACGATTATGTTTTCTGAGAAATTCCCCATTTCCAACACACGCCTGTGAATGAAATTGTCTGTTTCATTATCATCAACAAGCATCACTAATTTTTTGTAAGGTTTTTCGATTGCCATTTTATTGCCTTGTTAACAAATTTGGTACTTCAACTGTAAATGTAGACTCTTTTCCGTGAATTGAATGTAGGGTAATATTACCCTCCAGTTTATCAATTGCGCTTTTTACGATGTAAAGCCCCAGGCCCGACCCCTGGGATTTTTCTGATGCTCTGAAAAACATTTGAAATATTTTATTGTGATATTCATCAGCAATTCCCGACCCGTTATCACTTATTTCAATAATTACTTTAATCTCCGAAACATCAATTTTAATGTTAATATAAGGATTATTACTGTCAAACCTATGGTACTTGCAGGCATTTGACAATAAATTACTCACAATCGTTTCTATCCGGCTTGGGTCTGAATAAAATAGCTGATTTTGATTTATCTGATAGTCTATTTTAATAATCCGGGCGTTCTCTTCAAATTTTAAACTATTGTCAATTTTCGTAATTAATTCATGAAAATTAATGCTTTCCCGTACAACTTCCATGCGGCTGTTGCGTGAAAAATGGGTCAGATCTTTAATAAAAACATCCATATTGTGAATACTTCTAACCATCATATCCAGATATAGTTTCACGGTCTCATCTGTATTTTCTTTCTGCGATAGATTGATTAACCCGAGCATGGACCGCAGCGGCGCCTTCAGATCATGAGATACTTTATAAACAAAACTATCAAGTTCGTAATTGGTATTGATCAGTTGCTGTTCTGTTTTTATACGTTCACTTATATCGTGACAATTAACAATAATACCATTTATCAATGGTTCATTAATAAAATTCACCGCATTAACTTCACTGTGTATGATCTGGCCATTTTTATGAATAAGCTTCAAATCATTGATGGCATAAGTAATACCATGATTCTTTAAGAGGTTCTTTATTGCTACCCGATCACGGAATTCAATGAAGGTATTTGAATTTGCACCCAATACTTCCTCCATTTCATAGCCCAGAATTTTTTTGATAGCAGGACTCACAAACTTGATTTTAAAATCTGCACTCAAAACAATAATGATATCAAATGCATTTTCTACAAGTATCTTAAACTTACGTTCCCGCTCCAGTAATAACCGCTGCTCAATAATTCCTTTGGTAATATCACGTATAATAGCCTGGTGTGAACCATCATCAAAAAGACGTACACTTAACTCCCCAAAAAAAGTAGTTTTGTCTTTCTTTATAAACTCCTGTTGCACGACGGCTCCCTTTTCTTCAATGATGTTGCTGGAAAAAGTAGTAAGCACATCTGAATTGGAAGCAATCAGCTGATCAATAGATTTGCCAAGCAATTCCCCGTCATGATATCCAAAAAGTATGTGTGCACTGGGATTGGCAAAAGTTATTTCACCTTTCAGGTTAACTAAATAAATTGCATCGGAAGCCTCGTTTAAAAGCATCTCATATTTACTTCGCTCTATCCTAAAAGTATTTGAAGATAAGGCGTTAAGCACAGCTGAGTGAATTAGACGACCTATTTTTCCAATCATTCTTAAACCTACAAGATTTAACTAATAAAACGTATTCAGGGTAAGTAAATTTTTAGTTGTTGACCCAATTTCAGGGTAAAATCAGGCATATTATTCCAACTTTTGATTTCTTCGGTAGAGACATTGTATTGCTTGGAAATTTTGTAAACCGTCTCTCCTGCCTGCACCGTATGAATAATCTCTTTCTTTTTAATTTCCTTATGTTTAAAGCCAACGATCAATTTCTGATTTACCTGAATCGAGTAGCCTGATAAATGATTCCACGCACGGATACTGTCTGAATCGATTGCATATTTTCTTGAGATCCCAAAAACAGTTTCTCCAGACTGAACAACATGATAAATTGCCAGAGTTGAATCAATCTGTACTTCTCCTTCAGGAATCACATCTTTTTCAACCGGGCTTTCAACAACTTTTTCTTTCGGCTGAGTCTTCGTTTCTTCTATCCGTGGTGTAGTTGGCTTATATTCAATGGGGGTGGTTTTAGGTCTTGTGGCGCGCAACCATAATACTCTATTCTCTTTTACAAATTCATTTTTGCTCATGCGGTTGTGCTTACGAATGGAGGCTGTTGTAACAGCATACTTCTGAGCAATCGACTGGATCGTCTCACCTTTTGAAACAGTATGAAATGAAACCAATGCTTTGGTTTTCTTTAGCTGCAGATAGTAGAAACTACCCGGAGAAACCGTTTCAAAGCCTTTCATTTCATTGAAATATAAAAATGCCTGCTTGGCTAAACCTGCTTTTACAGCCAGGCTGTTGATATCATCACCTTTGGTCGCACGGATAGCCTTAACTTTATTTATGCTTACAAAAACCGGCATTGATGCTGAGTCTGCAAACGTACGTATATCCGGAAAGCTTTTAGGAAGTGTCGTAGTTGTTCCTAGAGCGGGATTCGTGGTTACCACGACCGGCTTCTCATCAACAGGTGTCTGCTTTTCGATAGATGGTTTAGTCCCATGCGATGCTGGTATCAAAACCGTATATTCCTTATCGCCCGGCACCTGCCCTTTAATACACCACTTGTTGTATTCCTTCACGAGTTCATAATCAACCTTTGCCTGTTTCGCTATATCAGCAAGGGACTTATTTTTAATGCCGCTATATTCAATCAGGGAAAGTTCCGGATGGTTCGCTTTACCAATGAGATCCTGGTAAGCAATTTTATATGCCAGAAAACGGATCACATACCAATGCATGTCATCTTCTATCATCATGCACTTCGCACCAACATATTTTGATTTCACATGAGATTTTACTCCACCCGGACCAACGTTGTATGACAACAACGCATAGATCCAGTTATCAAGCAATAAATTATTCTTCTTTAAATATTTTGCAGCCCCTCTGGATGCATACACTATGTGCATGCGTTCATCTACAGATGCATTTACATTCACTCCAACCTCAATAGCCGTTTCCTTTTTAAATTGCCAGAAGCCTACTGCATTTGAACTCGAAACGGCATCTGAAACCAAACTGGATTCCTGTAAGGCCAGGTATTTAAACTCTTCCGGAAACCCTTCATCATGAAACACATGTTCGATAATCGGGAAATATAAATTAGCGCGGTCAATTTTTTGTTGCAGGTATTTTGCGCTGCCATAAATCATGGTCACATCCGCCTCAATTTTTTTCTTGGCTGCAGATGACAACTCCAGTTTCATACCGGCAAAATCAATCACATCGGGAACTGATGGTTTTGAAAATGTTTGTGCCTGAACGGATGTGTACGCTACATATAGTGAAAGGAGGATTGTGCAAATGAATCTTAACATGAATTACTTTTTTCGGATTATCGTTATGCCATCTCTGACAGGAAGTATTATTTTTTCTACACGTGTATCTGAAGAAATGAATATATTGAATTCATGTAAATTGCGTGTATCCTTATCTTTTACAACCAAGTCAGGATCCGCAACTTTTCCATTCCATAAGGTATTATCCACCAATATAAATCCACCTGACGGTACCTTATCAAAAATCAAATTATAATAATTCAAATTATTATGCTTGTCTGCATCAATGAAAACAAGGTCAAATAAGCCCTGCATGCTTTCGATAACTTTAATGGCATCACCAATCAAATAGGTTATTGCTTCTGCCCGTTCTGATTTTCTGAAATAAGCGCGTACACGGTCTTCGAGTTCTTCGTTAATATCTATCGTAATCAACTCTCCCCCCTGCGCCAGACCTTCAACCAGGGAAAGTGCAGAATAACCGGTAAACGTTCCTATTTCTAAAATACGTTTCGGACGAATCATCTGCGCAAGCATGGCTAATACGCGTCCCTGGAAATGTCCTGATAACATTCTTGGCATTAACACCTCTGCATGTGTATCCCGATTCACCTGCTTTAACAGCTCAGGCTCAACAGAACTGTATGTACTTATATATTCTTCAATAACCGGACTTGTAATCTCTGTCATTTTGATTCAGGTTCGTAAATTAATTTACTCATGCGGGCCGGATTCATCAGCTGATTGGCCAGATCATTAATCACCTGCGCAGAGATGCCATCTATCTTTTTTACGATTTGGTCAAACGAATCGATCTTGCCAAAATCCAGATAACTCTTGCCCATCATTTGCATGAAGTTGCTGTTATTTTCTTCTGCCATGATCAGCTGCCCCTTGATCTGTTCTTTTAACCGATGCAGTTGAACAGCACTTAATTTTTTATCACGTACTTTATTAATTTCTTTATGAAATACATCCAGTGCCTTTTCAAATTGTTTTGACTCGGTTGCAAAATAAAAACTGTAAACTCCTGTATCTATATAGGAAGTAAAGTTCGATTCAATGGTATATACATAACCTTTTTTCTCACGCATGGCCATATTCAAAGAAGATGTCATACCCGGACCAGCTAAAAGGTTTGATAATAAGAATAAACCTAATCTTCTTTCTTCTTTTATATTCAAACCAATACCACCAATAACACAATGTGTTTGTGATGCGTCTATTTTTTTAATTAGTGTAGCTGGTTTAAAACCTTTATTCTTTTCCCGGACTTTCGTTGAATGCTGGGCTTTAACAGATGGAATATATTTATCTGCGATCTTCTTTACCTCTCCAAACGAATGTGGTGACAATACAACAAAAGCTACTCTGCCTGTATCTATGTTTTTTTTCAGGAATGATTTTAAATTCTGCTGTTTAAAAGATTCAAGTGTTTTTTCCGTTCCTAAAATATTAAATCCTAATGAATGATTAGGAAAGATGATGGATTCAAATTCATCCTGAATGGCATCTTCCGGATTATCTGCATACATATGCATCTCCTCCAGTACAACTTTTTTTTCTTTTTCAATTTCCTTTTCAGGAAATACAGAATAAAAAGAAATATCTGTGAGCACATCTGTTGCCCGCTCTAAGTAATTGCATGGTAAGGATGCGTGAAACCAGATTTTTTCTTTGGTTGTATAAGCATTTAGATCTCCTCCCACATCTTCAAGGCTGCTTAATATCTGAAACGTTTTTCTTTTCTCTGTTCCTTTAAAAGCCATGTGCTCCCAGAAGTGGGCCAGCCCCTGCGTTCTGATATCTTCATCCCTGCTGCCAACATCAAATATATATCCGCAATGAGCAATGCGGGTGGATACAACTTGTTTATGCAACAAGGTTATTCCATTGGGATATTGATAAACGTTAAACTCTTTTGTCATTTTTTTTCAGAGCAAATAAACAGCCAGTCGTTCCTGGATTTATTCCCAGATAATTTCAAGCGTCATGAACTCATCTGCAACTGCTGTTGTTCGGGCAGCATTTTTTGTTCTTCTGATTTTAATTAGTCCTTTTTTGACTTTAGAAGTATTCTGATCAAAAAAGATCATTTTATGCTTGCCGTTACTCACTGGCTCAATTACAATCGTTTCATTTTTCTTGTTAAACAGCACCAGTTCCAGACTAATAGATTTATCCAATTGAGCTTTATATACTTTTTTCGAACAATGAACAACTGTTGCC
>NZ_JBQCDF010000313.1:0-4081 GCF_051961495.1 Cytophaga sp.
GGGGTTCTATCAATTTTAATTCATTCGATATTAACTGCTCAAATTTTTTATATAAATCTGACGAATTTTCCTTTTCAAAAATGTACCCGTTTTGATTGTTTCGTATAACCTCAACCAGGCCACCGGCATTACTGCATAAGACGGTTGTTCCGACCGCTAAAGATTCAATGGCTACATTGCCTAACCCTTCAATTTTAGAAGGAATAACACAAAACAAGGAACCGGCAATTAGCTCTAAGATTTCATCATTTTTTAAAAGCCCGGTAACAATAACATTTTGATGCAGGTTATTAAGATTAATAAACTCCAAAATGGACTTTTCCATACTCCCAAATCCCGCAAATAAAACGGTTAAATTTAATTTTAGAATTAAATGCTTTACCGAGTTAAGAAAAAATAAATGCCCTTTAACAGGATGTAATCTTCCGGGAATAATTATATAGGAACCTTTACTGATTCCGTATTTACTGAAGATAAGTTTTTGTCTTTCCGTGTTAACCGAGGGTGTCTTTATAGCGTTAAACAATATGCTGCCTTTTGATATTTTCTCATTGGCTTCTATGTCTCTTTCTACCGCTCTTGATACAAATAGGTGATGTTCATCTCTGCCGGATATTTTTGAAACAAAATAAAAATGGTAAAGCCGTCGTGTTATGGAATTTAAAGGAGCGTTTAGGTATTCTGTGGAATGATGATAGGGCCAGATTTTAGCATTTATCTGTTTAAAGAATTTTAAAATTCTTACCGATAGCATAGATAAGGGAAGAAATGCTATAATGTGATCGGGGTTGAAATTGTTGATTTGCTTCGATAATTTTTTAAATGAAATAACTAACCCCAAAAGGGATATATAATTTATTGACTTTAGTTAGCGCGCATTGTTTCGGAATAAAATAATTTCACTTTTCAATTCTTTCTTCATTGTATCAACCTCAGATAAAATAATAACCTGAACCTGAATACCCCGTTTTATTAGTTCATTTGCCTGAGCGATAGCTTGAATTTCTACACCCCCGGTGAATAAAGTCGGTATAACAAAAGTGATACGCATTAATGATTGATTTCAATGAGGTCTAAAAATATTTATGGTTATTCAAGTACAGCTAAAGGCTATTTCCCCGAAATAGCCATCTTTTTCTTTGGGCACTATCACATAATTAAAAGAGTCGCTCATGGAAAGGAACGCTGTTTTTCTGATACCCTTCTGTTAATCAATGTTGTAAAAACAATATTCAGAATAATCAAAGTAAATGCCCAGCTTTTGTGCCACTTCATCATTTAATATTTCAATCAAAACGATTGGCCTGAACAATTTTAGATACATTGAAAAACCTTCCATCACTGCAGGCTCATGCGTTTCCACATCTACTTTCATCAGGTCAATGTGAGTGATATTATTTTGTTCGATGTAATCTTTTAATGTAATGGTTTTAATATTGAGTTTGATTGGCTCTTTATCTTTAACCCATAAGTTATGATTGACTGTGACCGAATAAGCAAAGTTGGCATCGCCGGTATAAATTACCCCATCGCCGGAATAATCAGATACCGCTTTGCAATTACTATGTATTTCAAAACCGTTAATAGCGGCATTGCGAACTAACTTTTTATAAATGGCTTCAAATGGCTCAAAGGCATGAACTTCCGAGCCGGAATTCATAGACTTGGCTACCATAGAATAGATGCCCGTGTTGGCTCCGATATCGAAAATAACTTTTGACTCTTTTGCTAAGATGGACCACAACTTCATAGAATACTTTTCCCAATTGCCATAAAGCCCAGTCCAGAAAATCTCATTTTCAATCCGATGGCCATAATGCACCATTTTAAAGCTTTGTAAATCATTTACTCTAACCCTGACAACGCCTTTAAAGTAAAGATGCCGGTATCTTTTTTCAGATGGCGCCCATACTTTTTTTAACAACGAAAATAGTTCTCTTTTAAAAGGAACAGCCTTGTACGATGATTTAAAAAAAACTTTCAATTCAGGCAAAGCAATTAATTTTTTTATTAAAATATAAAATAACGCAAAGCACAAATGCATTGGTTACGATTTGGCCTGCGCAAAGCCAGTTGATTGTCAGAAATTGTGACGTACAGTAATTTATGGTAAAAGAAAAAAGGATACACAAAACCGAAAGCCCGAAAATAATGCGCTTTTGCTTATTGAAAATAATGGGTTGTAGAAAAATATTGCTGACAGACCATATTAAAGAACTTACGCAAAGCAAATAGAAATAGTGAATGTATTCTATATACGAAGGCTTCAGCAGGTAATGATAGATAAGCGAGGAAAAAGAAAATAAGGCTGCCGAGGTGGTAAGCATGATAATTATATATTTGGCGTAAATTCCTTTAATGCTTCTATACATTTTCTTTTCAGAAAATTTAGTAAACAATACCGGCTGCAGATAATTCATTAAGGAGGCGGAAACGATATATTGAATGGCAGCAAAAGTGCCTGCAATGGAATAAAAGCCGGCTTGTGTTTTTCCAAAATGAGCCATCACAAAAAATTTGTCGGAGGTATTAATAAAAAATATTGCAGTCTGTAGCAATAGCCCTGACAAACCAAAAATCAATTCCTTTCTGAATATTTTCAGGCTTATTCTTTTTACCAGGAAGCCATTCTTTTTTATGTAAGAAAAAAAGAGAATTGCTATTACAAGGATTGAGATAAAATAACCTAAAGCCCTACTGTACCAGCTTGCATAAGCAAAAAGTATCAAAAGAACTGCCAGTGATATTTCGATAATTATTTTCAATAAGGTTATTGTAGCGTAAACCCTAACTTTATTTTGTACCCTCAGCAATATGATGAACGCTTCAAAGCAAAAATTCAGAACCAGGCAAGCCGGAATAAGCCAGATAAACTGTTCCTGAAAACTAAATGTTTGTGACAATGATTGACGGAAAATAAAGAACAGGGAAATCAGCAATAAACTTACGATTAGAGGAATAAGAAGACTTGTCGAAAAAACGCTCGCGTAATCGGATTTGGAAAGCTTGAAATAATCAACAGAAATAGTATACAGCGCCCCCATAGAGATGATTGGCGTCAGGAAAACAATGGTGCTGTTGAAGATGTTTAATATTCCTATATCTCCCTCTGAGAGCGTATTTACAAAAAAAGGAAGCGCAGCAAAAGAAATTATTTTTGTGAGGGTGCCGGCAATAGTATAAGTGCTTACCTGCCGGAAAGCGTTTGTATAGAATTTGGATTTAAGTTGGTAAAGCAATTTCAATCATTTTTATCTACCCACTAAGAATGACACCATGAAAATTGGTTTCAAATATCTCTTTTATTGCCACTTTTTTGTAAAGCCAGAAAACAGATAACTTTTAAAAGTCATTAATGTTATTGTCTAAACGCTCTTTTTAATCGCAGATTGTGGTTATATAGAATATTTTATGTTGGTTTTCGAGGATCGGGTTACAGAGAAAGATCTTTATAGCATACAAGGAAAGAAATAAAAACCGCTTATTTATTCGTTTAGTGCTACTAATTTCATAAGTAAGGGATAATGCCATGTAATTTGATGCATTGTTCCGGTAATTATAGACCATTATCTACTGAAGACATTTCAGCTACTTCGGTAAAGTATTGTAAGTATAAATTTTTATTAGACTCAATTGAAAACTTTGATACCACAGTTTCGCGGCCTTTGTAACCCATTGTTTTCCGCAAGTTTTTTGAATCAATTAATAAGGACAACTTGTTCACCCATTCATTGGTATCTGAAGCAAGAAATCCATTTTTTCCGTCTTCAATTATTTCTGAATTTACTCCAACCGGCGACATAATAGTGGGTATTGCGAGCGCCATATACTGCAAGCCTTTTAAACCACATTTGCCTTTTGTCCAATCGTCATCGGGAAGCGGCATAATCCCAATATCTATTTCCTGCAAATCTTTTACTTCCGATTCTTTTCTCCACGGCAATCCCTGTATGTTTAATTCCGCATTATAATAATCGGCACTGCCAATAACTTTAAAGTAGACTTTATCCTGGTATTTTTCCTTTATTAATTTTAAAGCCTCAATACATGTTGTGAAATTGATAATCGTAGAAAAGGATCC
>NZ_JBQCDF010000314.1:0-17613 GCF_051961495.1 Cytophaga sp.
AACCCAAATAACAAATTCCAAACCGATAGTATTATCAGCAGTTTGGAATTTGTTATTTGGATTTTGGAATTTTATTCAGTTATTGAGATGAAGTAAATTACTTCTGAATGGGTTCTACAACAAGAAATTTTTCTTTTTTCATTCTTGTGATAACCGCATCCCACACTTCATCAATGGTTCTGTTAATGTTTGTTGGATTTAAGGTAGATGTAATGCCAGACCAAAGCAGTTTATCCTGTGAAACAGAAAACACGTTTGTTTCGATGATGTAATTTTTATCTTCCGTGTAATATCCCGGAGAATAGAATCCACCATAGTTCATACCGTACCAGCCATAGTAGCCGCCCTGATAAGTGCCAGGTACATAAGAAGTGCTGCTTTGTACATCAACCAAATGTAATGTCAATACAGCGTCATAGCCATCTTTCTTTACAAATTCTTTAAATGTTGCTTCATCCATATTTTGCTGATCCGGACCAAGAGATGTATATGAAGCGTGGAATGCAGGATTTTTTGCAGCTATTTTATCTTCAGCAATTCTCCTTGTTGTTTCATCTTTAAAAAGCGCAACTACCATTACTTTTTTAAATTGTTCTTTTGTATAGCTTGCTCCAGGAGCCTTCCAGCTGCTTTGCATCGTTGTTGATGAACATCCTGCAAGCACCATCGAACAAATCAGTGACATGAATAATAAAAACTGTTTCATTTTTAAAAAGGTTTGTGTTTTAATAAAGGTAGGAAAGTGATTAATCGTGGGCAATACTTTATCCTTATTTTTTGGTGTCCAATTCCAGAATTTTTTCGCGCATATCTTTACTATCCCAGGCATGATCATTTTTAGAAGGAACAATCTGGCTGTCGTTTTGCAGCAACTCTTCCTGCAAAGCAATCTGTTCGCGCACAGCAGATATGTATACTTTCATATCCTTCCGGTTTTTCGACAATGTTAGTAAAGCTGCTTCATCATATTTGATAAAATTCTGTCCGGCACGGAATGCAGAATATGTTCTATACCCCAACTTTTTCATCACATCAACTCCCAATCGAACAGAGGTATCGAGGTGCTCCCGGTAAATATTATGAATATCCTCATCCAGCAGGTCGTAGGTATCCATCCGGTTTTTAGAGCGTACCATGATCTCCAGGTTAGGAAAATGTTTCTTTACGGTTTTCACAATTGCCAGGTTCAACTCAGGAGAATCAATTGCGATAATAAGTATTTTAGCAGTTGCTGCACCGGCAGCCTCTAAGATATCAGCACGCGAGCCATCTCCATAAAATACTTTAAAGCCCATTTTCCGTAACAGATCTACCTGGTCTGAATTATTATCAAGTACAGTTGCAACAATACCATTGGCCCGAAGGAAGCGCGCGATCGTAGTTCCGAAATGACCAAAACCGACAAGTAATACATCGTTCCGCTCATCTACTTCATCGGCTTCTTTTTCAAACTTTTTATTTTTCCCGTCTACAATCCTTGGTAAGATCCACTTATCTGCTACAATCATCAGCAGCGGTGTACTGGTCATGCTTAGCGCTGTTACGGCAAGCATCATGTCTGTTTGTGCCGGTGTTAAAATATTATGTGCTCCGATAAATGAAAACAGTACAAAAGCAAACTCTCCTATTTGTGATAAGCCAATGGCAAAAATCAGATTCTGGTCGAGAGATAATTTCGCTTTCTTTCCAATCAGAAATAATATCAGTGCTTTTACAGCAACTATACTAAAAGTGATCAAGGCAATATTCACCCATTTTTCATACACCAATCTGAAATCGATCGATGCACCTACAGCAATAAAAAACAAACCCAGGAATAATCCTTTGAATGGTTCCAGATCCGATTCAAGTTCATGTTTGAACTCACTGTTAGCCAGAATAACGCCGGCGAGAAACGTACCTAAAGCCGGACTAAGTCCTACTCTCAGCATCAGCAGTGTAATACCGGCAACAATCAATAACGCACTTGCTGTAAACAATTCACGCATATGAGTTTTTGTGATCAACCGCAACAGTGGTACAATCGCATATCTGCCAAGCAGCACTACTGCACCTACAGACGCAAACACAATAATTGTCTGCAGCCAGTTCGGCAAATCATCAATAGCGCCGCCGCTATGTACTTCTGATGCAGCGCCGGGCATGAATACCAGCAAAGGTAAAATAGCAAGAATAGGAATCACGGAAACGTCCTGAAACAGCAACACGGAAAAAGATGATTGTCCGGCTGGTGTCAGCATCAGACCTTTTTCTTTTAATGTTTGTAAGACAATGGCTGTCGACGACATCGCAAATGCAAAGCCAATTGCCAACGAGCTTTGCCAAGCCAAACCTGCTGCCATTCCAATACCCATCACCGCTGCAGAAGTGATCAGCACTTGCGACAAACCAACACCTACAATTTGCTTACGAATTTTCCAGAGATGGGCCGGATTCAGTTCCAGCCCGATCATGAAGAGCATCATCACCACCCCGAATTCTGCAAAATGCATCACTGCTTTACCTTCCTTTCCCACAAAGCCTAATACAAAAGGGCCGATCAGCATACCCGCCAACAGGTAACCTAATACAGAGCCCATTGCAAAACGCTTTGCAATAGGTACACATACTACCGATGCGCTTAAATAAATAACTGTTTGAAACAATAAACTGTTTTCCATAATTGTATGCTATATTGATTTCACGCAGATTTCATTTAAATAATCGATCTGCCTGATATGCGATTCAGTAAAATTTCCTTGCGACATCTTCGTCAATAATATCAGATACTGTTCAGACATTCTCCAAAGATCTTCATCTGTGATACGATGTGTTCCTTGCACGAGGAACGGCGGGAAGTAAATCATTTTACACAGATAGGCTGTCTGCTCAAACGGACGTAAATACTCCTGTATCGTGAAACGATTATGTCCTTCAGATCTGTAAGCTGTACTTGCCCCGCCGGTAGTAATTGCATTGAACATGATTTTATCCCTCAACGCTGTACCTCCCGGACCATAAGCCCATCCGAATTCAAGTACCATGTCGATCCATTGTTTCATCAAAGGCGGACAGCTGTACCAATAAAACGGGTGTTGCAGGATGATGATATCATGTTCAAGCAATAGTTTTTTTTCTGCTTCAACATCTATATTAAAATCAGGATACAATTCATACAGATCATGAAAAGTTATATTATCTGCTGTAGGAATCTGTTTCAACAAAAGTGCATTTGCCCTGGACTTCTCCATCCGCGGATGCGCGAAAAGGATCAAAACTTTTTTCATAAATAAAATTGACTAAAGTGGTTGGTAGTTTACGCAAATAAATATTTTCTTACTAATATAATCCTGCTGCGTAAACGTACCGAACCACGGCCTATTTTCAGCCGTTACAAAATAGGCCGTGGTTCGGTACGTTTAAGTGTATATGTTTTCAAATTACGTTATTAAGACTGTTACACTTAAACTACCAACCACTTGTATCGTTATTATCAGTCTTCTTCACTTTCATTGCTTTGGCAACGCTGTATTTCCTGCCGGAGCTCAATTGAATACAAAGCGCGCGTTTGGTTTTAAATTCTTCAATTCTGAAAGAATCGTTTTTAATGTAGAACACATCTCCGACTTTCAGATCTTCGAGGAATGTGTATTCATCGGCATCCCTGTCGTATCTACCCAGCACTTTCATGAGTGCAACGTCTCCGCATGAAGATGCGGATGGTTCGTTAAACATGTGCAGATGCAGGGCCAGCAGCACATCTTCCGGAAACACCTCCGGTTTCAGGATCGGGTACATCACTTCTTTAAAAGCCGACTGCCATTCTTCGCCATGGGGTTTCACGGATAAACCGTGTCGGATCGTGGTAACAAGGTGTGCCACTTCATGCAGGTATGTCACCAGAAACGAATATTGATTCAGTCCTTTATTGACGGTAATGGTATGCTTCTTTGTCCTGGGGTCGAAAGTATAATCGCCCAGCTTGGTTTCCCGATCGCGGCTTACTTTAAAATAAAATCGGCCGAGGCGCCAGAGCTCTATGGAATAATCTATTGCTGCAAGCGGTAAATGGGCGCGAAGTATATCCGGGGTGGAACGCATGCCCTAAGGTACGAAGTATATAAAAAAGAAAAAACCACTCATGGAGCGGTTTGTTCTGAAATTCATTGGACACAAGGTCCGGTGAATTAGTGAGCTTTTGGAGCTTCAGCTGGAGCTGTAGTTGGAACTGAATCAGCTTTAACTGAATCAGCCTTAGGAGCTTCAACTTTAGTAGTAGTATCTTCTGCAGGTACTGAAGTTGTTGTTGAATCACCAGAAACAGCGTCAGTTGTTTTTTCAGCGCAAGAAGCGAATGCTAATACTGCAGCTACAGATAATAATGCGAATACTTTTGTCATGATTGTAATAATTTATAGTTTATTTTCGGATACAAATTTAATACTTTTTTCAATTATCCAAGGTTTGTCCTCATTTTTTTTAACTAAAATGAAATATTTAGAGAATATTTCAATATTACCTATGAATAATTGAATCCTTTACTTCTTTCTATACACGATTGAGACCGGAACTCCTTCAAAATCAAAGTATCCCCTGATTTTGTGCTCCAGGAAACGGGTATACGACTCCCCTACATATTGCGGCAGGTTACAGAAGAATGCAAAAGTAGGTGATTTTGTAGGCAACTGGGTCACATATTTTATCTTCACGTATTTCTGCTTCATTGCCGGCGGTGGATTGTAATCAATTTCCGGAAGAATCTTATCGTTCAATTCAGAAGTCGGAATACGCTTGCCACGGTTGTCGTATACGCGCATGATGGCTTCTACCGACTGGAACAGACGCTGCTTGTTCAACACGGAAATAAACATGATCAACGGGTAATCGATCGGCTTCAGGGCATTGCGGATATTCTCCTGAAACACCTGTGCAGTCTTGGAGTCCTTTTCAATCAGATCCCATTTGTTTACCAGGATCACAATTCCTTTCTTATTATTGTGTGCCATCCAGATGATGTTCATGTCCTGTGATTCGATACCGCGCTGGGCATCGATCATGATCACGCATACATCAGATTCTTCCAGGGCTTTTACAGATCTCAGGATCGAGTAATACTCTACATCTTCCTTGATCTTCGATTTTTTACGGATACCCGCTGTATCAACAAAGATAAACTCCTGTCCGAACACATTGTAATGTGAAGTGATCGGATCTCTTGTTGTGCCCGCCATGTCGGTAACAATACTGCGGTTGGTACCAAGCAGTGCATTCACATAAGAAGACTTACCGGCATTCGGGCGACCAAGTACGGCAATTCTCGGAATACCCTTATTCGGATCTTCTTCGCCTTCGTCTTTAAAGTGCGAAACAATTTCATCCAGCAATTCGCCTGTACCTGTTCCGTTTTGGGAAGAGATCGGCCATACTTCACCCATGCCCAGTTCATAGAACTCAGCACTCATGTGCAAACGCTTGTTGTTATCGGATTTATTGGCAACCAGCAATACCGGTTTTTTGGAACGCCTTATTTTATTGGCAAACTCCTGATCAAGGTGGTGCACGCCAACCTCTGAATCTACTACAAACAATACCACGTCTGCTTCTTCAATGGCAATATCCACCTGCTCCCTGATCTCCCCTTCGAAAATATCGTCAGAGCCGGTTACATAACCACCTGTATCAATAACGGTAAAGAACTTACCGCACCATTCGGCTTCACCGTAATGACGGTCTCTGGTCACGCCGCTTTCATCGTCCATAATGGCGACACGGGCACCTACCAAACGATTGAAAAGTGTTGATTTGCCAACGTTGGGTCTTCCAACTATGGCTACTATATTTGACATATTCTGATTAATCTAATTTATACCCGAACTGACGTAAATAAAATTCTTTACTTCTCCAGTCTGGCTCAACTTTTACAAATGTTTCGAGAAAAACTTTTTTGCCAAAGAACTCTTCCATGGATTTGCGGGCCTGGGTCGCCGTGCGTTTCAAGGCCTCACCACCTTGTCCAATGATTATTCCCTTTTGTGAATCGCGCTCTACAATGATTACAGCCTGTATGCGCAGCAAATCCTTCTGGTCTTTAAAGGACTCGATCATTACTTCCGAACTGTACGGAATTTCTTTGCTGTAATTTTTAAATATTTTTTCCCTGAAAATTTCCGATGCGAAGAAACGTTCCGGCTTATCAGTTAATTCGTCTTTATCGTAATACGGCGGATGTAACGGCAGATGCGACAGCACCCATTTCAGCACCATGTCTGAATTGAAGTTGGTCAATGCTGATACAGCCAGAATAGAATCTGCTTTCGGAAACTCCAACTTCCATTTTTCAACCAGCGCATCGATTTCTTCCTGCGTGGACAGATCGATTTTGTTCAAAACCAGTAATACCGGTACTTCCACGTTGCCCAGGCGCTGCAATACCAGCGAATGGTCTTCCGGATCTTTTACATCCAGTACCCACAGGATCATGTCTGCGTCTTCCAGTGAGAAGTCTACAAAACGCATCATCGATTTCTGTAATTCGTATTTCGGCTCTATAACACCCGGGGTGTCTGAATAGACGATTTGAAATTCAGGATCATTTATGATACCCATTACCCGGTGGCGGGTAGTCTGGGCCTTGGGCGTGATAATAGATAAGCGCTCCCCTACCAGGCAATTCATTAATGTTGATTTGCCGGCATTTGGTCTGCCTACAATGCTGACAAACCCCGCTTTATGTGTTTCTGTGTGACTCATTTGAACTCGTAATCAACAAAGGTACAAAAAAGATTTGGCTTCACATCTAATCTATTCGGTTTGTAAAGCAGGGTTTTCCTACATGAAAGCAAAAAAGCTGAACGCTTAATGCCTGAAGCGAAGGTGTTTTAAGTAATAGGCTGCATATTTTAAGAATTACAGTTGTAAGTTCTTACTCCACCAAGAGCTAAAAAGGTTCTAAACCAAAATCCATCGTAGCAAATTCAGGTCCGGCCGGATTTATTTTAACGTCATTCTACAATCAATATTTACCGGGAGAATCTCTGTTATAAAAACGTAATACCGCTTTTCCAAATATAAAGAACATGGTCATTACAAGAATACTTCCCAGCAATATTCCGTTTTCAAAAATAATACTTAAGCCATATTGCATGTGAATCAATACCAGGCTTATGACAAACTGAATGACAGCATAAACAATATTGCCTTCCGGACTGAATCCAAATGGACCGAGAAACTTTGTTCTGGTTATACCTAGTATAAAATGAGGCATAGCATTGGCAAGAAAGAGTCCGATCAGGAAATCAATAATATTCATATTTATCTCAGGGTTTTTAATGTGTCTTTCAAGGATGTAAAATGCAGCTCCGGAATAACAAACGCAAAGCAAGGTGAGTCACTGACAATAGTATCAAGCCAGGAGCTTTTATACTCCAGCACTTCCAGCAGTTGTATGGTTTGAGCATCAAACACGAGCTTAATCTGCGCAACCGCATATACATCCTTATCCGGTTGTGCTGCAACAGCGAAGTCCTGTTCGCAGAGCATGCGGATCAAGGCTTGTGTATCCGGAAACAATCTTTTGAAATTTTCAGGTATTGCCGCAGCGTCTGAGGATTTTACACGAACAAACAGATCCGGCGCGTTGCTTAAACCCGGTTCGATGTGTGTAGAAAAATGACCGTTCTCAAATTTATGTTCAAATGTATCCGGCAGATCTGTCAGCAGAATGTTGCTGCAGACACGGCTGCCCAATGCATAGGCGCGTTCGTCAATACAATTCTTAATAAAAAATATAGCAGGTTCCTGCACTCCGAAGTCACTGTTGTTTTCTATATAAAAGCGCCAGTTGCTTTGTAAGGGCGAGCCCATGATTTTTTTAAAGAATTTTAGAAATGCCGGTCCGAATTTTCCGTGTTTATAGGTAAGAATCGTAAACAATACATGATCACCATACATCTTTAGCCGTATATGCGGAGGGACAAAATGTTCTATTTTTTTAAAGGGAACAAGCCAGTTCAGATAAACAACATTTGTAACATCACTTGTTAATGTTGTTTTACTAAAGGGATAAAAAAGTATACGTTTCAGTTTTATGAAAAGGAGATTATTCAGCAGCCTATTTAGAAGATTACCTGTGCGGCTTTTGCGGGGATAGCGAAACGGATCCTGATATGGTTTGCTCATGTAGCAAGTTAATTTTTAAAATGGATATATAATAAAAAAGAGAGCTGTGCTAGCAGCTCCCTTTTTTAAATTATTTTATCCGGGTCCAGGTCTCGGTACTATAGAAGATGCCAATATAGCCGCGCATGCTGAGCGTGCCGTCTGTATTGAGCCACAGCTTACCCGTATATGTTTTCCCATCACGGCAATCGTAAATTTTACCACCGGTATATTCTCCATCTTTGTAAGTGAAATTTATGAAAGTCAATGAGCCCAGTAAGGGATTGTTACGTTTGGATGCATCGGGATTTTTAGCATCTACTTTTGGTTTGCCGGTAGCAGGATCATTAGGTTCTGCCAGCCAGATGATCTTGCCATAATAGGCACCATTCGTATTTTTATAAATTTCAACATGCGCTTTCTTGTCTGCGGAAAGCCATGTGCCCAGAATTTTATCAGCCTGTGCAAAGGCCGAGGTAGTAATTAACAAGAGAGATATAATACTGAATAAACGTTTCATAGCTGTATGGTTTACGGTTATATGAATATACTCAAAAAATAGTTATTCTTATAAACGTATGATTCGTCCCGAGGGATGAATAAATCCTGGATTTTATATGTTAAAGCCCTATGATTGATAATATAAAATCTCTTAATGGCTGTGCCACTTCAACAATAAATGTGTGGTGAAACAACAAAGGCATCGGCAGCATTAGCCAGGCAAACACCCACACATGCGAAAATACTGAATGAGCGGTTATTCGTTTTACAGCAGCCGACTTATCTTCTGCATACATGGCGAACCCATGCAGCACAAAATATAAAAAAGGTAATCCATAGCCTGTTTTAACCGGGAATGAAATCGCAATTTCATGCAGAAGTCCGGATACCAGAAAAGATGCGATCATGGCAGCCGAAATTCCATAATAGAATTTCAATGGTTTATAAACCGCAATGGCTGTCATCTCTGAAAAAGCCATGTTCCAGCGCTTGCCCCAAAATTCTTTCAAAGACGTTGCCTTATAGGGCGAACGAAAAAGTTCTTTCACATCTACACCGGAAAAACGCCAGGAAGCGGTACTCAGGTTTAAAATTCCAAAATGCAATATGAAACTTAAACCGACCAGCATGACAAGTTGATTAAAAAAATAAACGCTTGAATATTGTTTCTGAAGATACACGGAAAGCATTAAAAGTATAATGCCGATAATGATTCTGCTGAAGCCTTTCCATATAAATGGCATTACTCCGTTTAAGGGTTTAGAAGGAAACGCTTCAAACAACTGCGGACGCATACCGAACCAGCCAAGCGAAAAAACCAGCCATTGCAATACATTCAATCCATTATTACTTCTGTATGATTCTACCATGACAATAACCTTCATGGACAGGAGCTGTAAAGACGCAATAGCAATCATTCTATATGTAGGCGATTGAGATGCAGTAAGCAGAACAGAAAAAATTGCTGTACTGATCACAACCAGCCAGCCAATGATTCTCGCCTTATGAATATTTTTCACCAATGGCAACAAATAACCAATCACTAAAAGAAACAGCGCCCAGCCAATTAATAAAACTAAAATCAAATCCATGAGTTGTTATATAAGAATGCAAGAAAATAAACAGCCGTAAATAATACGAATAATGCAACCAAAGCGATCTCCCCTAAAGTAAAGATGAATCCTTTCGGGGCCTGACTGGTATCAAAATAAAAAAACTGAATACCGATACGTGTGAGCCAATACGCGCTTATAAATAAGGTTATGCATGTTGCTAAAAAGGAATGATCGGTCAGTTCCTTTGTCCCCCAGATGGAGACCAGTCCAAAGCAGAGATTGATTACCAGAATGTATGCAGCATATGTCCAGAATATCTGTCGGATCAGCGGCTGCACGTTTTGCAATGCGCTATTCCATTGCAGTACTTTAGGAATAACACTGCTGCCGATACTTAATGCAATGTGCAGCAAACCACATATAAAAATGATTTGTTGAAGAAATGTTTGATTCATATAGCCGATTAATATTTAAATAATTCCTGCGTATTTACTTTACCTGTTTCCAGCATGGGTATGGTTTCGACAAAAACGATCTGCACCGGCATCTGGTAGCGTGCCACTTTATTACGCAGCCAATCCATAAACGCATCTTCAGACAAATCTGCATGATCTTTTTTAACGGCAAAAACCTTTAGGCGTTGTCCGTACAACTCATCAGGAACGCCAATAACAAATGCCTGCAGAATCTGCTCATGTTGATACAAAACAGATTCTACTTCCTCCGGATATACATTCTCGCCTCCAGAAACAATCATATTATCCTTGCGGCCTTTTAAGAAAATATAGCCTTGCTCGTTTTTAAAACCCAGATCGCCTGTTCCAACCCATTGTTGCGCATGATTGTCTGCGGTCCAGTTGCATCGGATAAAAATCATTCCCGTTTCATAATCCGACACTTCTTGTCCGTTGTTTATAATTTTCACCTCAACGCCATGAATCGGTTTGCCTATGGAATCCGGATGTTGCTGCAGATCTGCAGGTGTCGCTAATACAGAGAAACCCGCTTCAGATGAACCGTATAAATTAAACAGCTTGTTGTCTGCAGTTGACATTGTTTTCATCACCAGCAAACGATCAATCGGAGCTCCGCCTGAAAGGATACATTGCACCTGTTTAAAAACAACCGCATCAACGTACAGCAAGCGCTGTAATATAACAGGCACCAAAATCAACACTTCTATTTCATATTTCTGTATCAATGCAGCAGCTTCGCTCGTAGAAATTTTTTCCCGTAAAAAAATCTTTTTACCTAAAACCAATGACGTAACCAAGGCAGAAAAACCATAGCCATGATATATAGGTGTTGCTATATAAACCGAACGATATACATGGATCTTCAGCTTGGTTAGCAGCTCTGCCAGTGGATGTGAGAAATTTAAGATCGAAGCATTACGGGCAGCCGTTTTATAATTTCCGCTTGAACCACCTGTAAGTACAATCACTTTGCCTGCTTTTACAGTCTTGATTTTTTTACTAACAGCATATTCATTTTCAATGGAATGTTTTTCTGTAAGTTGCATTAAAGCCGGCACTGAAACTTTTCTCGTTATAATTGGCTGCTGTACATCGTTTTCTTTTTCTGCATCATAAATCACCAAATCAAAAGTATGCTGTTGAACAATTTTTGCTAACTGTGCACTACTCATTTCTGCATTCAACAAATAAATATCTACACCCAACGCAGATAAAGCAATAATGGATTGTACACATGTCTGGTGGTTCTTACATAGAACAGCAACATTGTTTTTTTTCTGCAAAGCGAATTCTTTCTGTAAAACATAGGCTACATGATAGCATTCATCATATAACTGTTGGTATGTAAGTTCTTTATCGGAAAAATTCAACGCCACCGATCCAGGATATGTCTTGTATACGTAGCGCAACAATGCCAACAGATTAAACCCATCTTTCAAGAACGATTGTAAAAAATAATACAGACTTCTAAATGTAAGCAGTTTTATGCGGATCAATGTTTGAACTAAATAATACATACTATTTCGTATTGGTGTTTTTCATAAAAAATTCAATTGGTGATCTAAATAATACACTTCCAATCTCACCAAAGATCAGCCACCAGGGTTTAAATTTCCGTTGACGGTTTACAATGCATTTGCAAATAATCTTTGCGGCATGATCAGCACTCATGGCAGGAAAATTTTTATAAGCTTCTGTTGGTTCTATCATGCGGGTTTTCACAAGCGGCAGATAAACATGGGATACCGCAACCCGTTTCTCACGCAATTCAGGCGATGCAGCCCGCAGCCACTGATCAAACGCAACTTTCGATGCCTGGTAGGCATGCCATTTAGGTGCAGGTATGAGTAGCACATTCGCTGCTGAAATCGTAATGATCTGCCCCTGCTGTTTTATCAATCGGGGAATTAAAGCCAGCGATAGTTTCACAGGAGCAAAATAATTCAACGCCATGGTTCTTGTAGAATCATGAAAACGATTCAGTGAATCAAATACAGATCTTCGAATTGATTTTCCTGCATTGCTTATAAAAATATCAATGCCTGTATCATCATTTTTCAATTTGTTTATTAATGCTTCCAACTCTGTTTCGTTTGTCAGATCAGCCGTAAATACTTCCACTTCCCCACCCAATTGCTCTGCCTGCTTTTTCACGCCTTCAAGTTTCTCTTTACTGCGTGCAACCAGAATCAAATTAGCCTGCGCTTGTGCTAGTATGTATGTAAGCTGTTCTCCAATGCCAAAGCTGGCGCCGGTAATCAGAATACGTTTGTTTGCGACCGCTTTTCTTAATTTCCCCGGATTTAGATGTGTTGAAGGGAAAAGAATATGCTCAGTAAATGTATATGTTTTATTGTCCGACATAAGGTATTCTATATCAAGCGGAATATATTTACAATTTAGCATAAAACCATTGACCGGTAAGCAGAACGAATAACTATTTCAATTAAAATTCCGCAGTAGACAAACAGTTTTTTACCTTTGCCAAATGAATCAATACCCGATTGCAGAAATTGTTGATCAGATCAGAGATACCTTATCTCTGCAAACAACTGTTATTCTTCAGGCACCGCCGGGTGCGGGGAAAAGTACCATCCTGCCGCTTGAGTTGTTGAAGGCCGACTGGCTGGGTAATAAAAAAATTATTCTGCTTGAACCCCGCCGGATGGCTGCACGCAGCGTTGCACAACGTATGGCTGATCTGCTGAATGAAGAAGTTGGAAAAACTGTCGGCTATCGCGTACGTTTTGACCAGAAGATTTCTGCACAAACACGTATTGAAGTTGTTACTGAAGGTATTTTAACACGTCGCCTGCAGCAGGACAGTATCCTGGAAGGAATCGGCATGGTTATTTTTGATGAATTCCATGAACGCAGCCTGCATAGCGACCTGTCATTGGCCTTGTGCAGAGACTTACAGCAGATCATGCGTGAAGATCTGCGGATCCTGATTATGTCGGCTACGCTCGATGGAGAGCAGTTGTCTGCGCTCTTAGAAAATGCGCCCATCATTACCAGTAAAGGACGGCAGTACCCGATTGATGTACGCTATACAAACATTGATACCCATGCTCCGATAAGTTCTGAAGTAACACGGGTAATCAATAAAGCTGTTAAAGAAGAACAAGGTGATATACTTGTCTTTTTACCCGGAGTGCGTGAGATCCAGCAAACGGCAGATGCATTAAACGAGCAACATCCTGATCTTTCAATCCGGCCATTGTACGGTGAATTAAGTCTCTCTGCGCAGCAGGAAGCCATCAACCCGGATGTATATGGCCGGAGAAAAATTGTACTGGCTACTTCCATTGCTGAAACAAGTCTTACGATAGAAGGAATTAAAATTGTTATAGACAGCGGCCTTGCCCGCGTGCCCAGGTTTGATCCCAACAGCGGCATGACCAAGCTTGAAACGGTAAAGGTTACACAGGATGCAGCCGACCAGCGTGCAGGACGCGCAGGAAGGCTCGGTCCGGGTATAGCGATACGTCTTTGGCCGGAAGCCACACACAATCATCTTAAGCCACAGCGTATACCGGAAATTTCAGAAGCAGACCTTGCCCCCTTGGTTTTAGAGCTTGCACAATGGGGCGTGAAGAATATACAGTCCATGACCTGGGTCACGGTGCCGCCAACAGGCGCTGTTGAGCAGGCACGTACCCTATTGCAGGAATTACAGGCATTAAAAAATGATGCGATCACGGAAGAAGGTAAAGCATTGGCAAGCCTGCCGACACATCCGCGCACGGCACATTTACTGCTCAAAGGAAAAGAAAATAATATACTTCCACTGGCAATTGATCTTGTTTGTATTCTCGAAGAACGTGATGCGTTAGGCAAACATGCCGGCGCAGATATTGCCTTACGCATAGAAGCCTTGCGTGCCTGGAGAAGTGGCAAACGCTACCAGGGAGACAAACACATCTTTGAACGCATTGAACGTTCGACACAATCCTGGAGAAAAATATTTAATATAAAACATTCCGAATACGAATTTGATGCAGATGCTATCGGGATGCTGATTGCAGCTGCGTATCCGGAAAGAATCGCCAGGCTGATTGACCCCGCTACAGCCCGTTACCGCATGGCCAACAGCCGCAATATACGTCTGCATGAAAACGATGTATTGGTAAAGGAAGAATGGCTGGCTGTTGCGCATGCAGATGCCGGTGTTGGTGAAGGACGTATTTACTGGGCTGCACCTTTAAATCCTACTCTGCTTACAGACCGCATGGAACAGCAGGTACGAATCCGCTGGGATGAGAGCAAAGGAATTCTAGTGCAGCAGGAAGAAACACGTATCGGCAGTTTGGTTGTTTCATCCAAACCATTAAAAGACATCGACGAAACCCTGCGGACCCAAGCCCTGTGCGATGCGGTCAGAAAGGAAGGTCTCAAAATCTTTGACTGGGACGAAGCCTGTGAACAATGGCAGGCACGCATCCTTTCTTTAAGGCAATGGCGACCAACGGAAAGCTGGCCGGATGTAAGTGCCGAACAATTGCTCGGCACGGTTGAAGAATGGCTTCCCTTCTATCTTAAAAATGTAAAACGCCGGGAAGACTTCAAAAAAATTCCATTGATTGAAGTTTTAAATACCATACTTCCCTGGGAACAATCGCAGATACTTGCTAAACTTGCACCCACACACCTGGATGTGCCAAGCGGCTCATCCATTGCCCTGGAATACAAAGCTGATGGCAGCTTTCCTATACTATCTGTGCGTTTACAGGAACTCTTCGGTTTGACAGATACCCCGCTGGTAAACGAAGGAAAAACAAAAGTGATGATCCATCTGCTTTCTCCCGGTTATAAACCTGTACAGGTTACACAGGATTTAAAAAGTTTCTGGGCCAATACCTATCCGGAAGTTCGTAAAGAGCTACGCATGCGCTACCCAAAACACTCCTGGCCGGAAGATCCATGGAACGCAGAAGCTGTAAGAGGTGTTAAAAGAAAAACGAGTTAGAAATTTCATGCTTCGCATATCCGGTATATTATTCCTGTTACTTACATTTTCCATTTCTGCTTTTTCACAAACTAACTGGATGCTGGAAGAGTCGATTGACAAGGGAAATGCATGGAATCATCCGTTTTACAATCCGTACAATACAGCAGATAAATTGATTGCTGCCCAGACAGATTCCGGTTTATATTGCACCGATTGCAATCTCGCTGCATTGATCTGGAAAGGCATTGAATCTGCAAAGATTCCGGTATATCAAACAGGCAAGAATCCGGCTTTGGTTCTGCAAAAAATTTCTGTTCTTAAAAAGAAGCTGCAGGTATTGATCGCTGATCACAATGCAGAGCTTTCCATTCCGGAGATCTTTCACTGCGCTGAAATCCTCATCTACCGCAAAGCACTAACCAACAATCCTGCACAATTAAAAGACCTGCCTGTTGAGTGGATCGCCATTGCAATTCCCCAAACAGACACGCCATTTTATTTATATGTAAAAGCCAAAGATTGCTTTACGTTTTTAAAAACACAAAGCTGCTACTGGGTACATCCTTTTAATCTGGCAATGAAATCAAGCTATGCAGAAGCATTGACTGAGCATAGATATGCAATAAAAAATTACCGAGTTGTTGCTGCTTCAAATCTGCATAAAAATGCTGCGTATACAGAATCAAACCTTCCTGTTATTCAACGTTTGATTCAGACAAATCAGCAATCGGATAAAACGATATCTTCAACAACGGATACCACATTAACTTACATGCAGGCCATCTGCACTGCGAATATCCTCAACACAAGCAACCGCGGTTATTATAAAGCACATCTGCCGGAATTATTAATAGAGCTTTACACGAGTAAAAAAATACTGGGGTATAATTATCACGAAAGTGGTTACTTCACAGCCATAGATGAGCAAACGTTTAGAGATCACCTGATTTTTGAATATGAACAAGACGGTGAATACACCGTAAAGCGTGCAGATACATACATGCTCACAAATCTGCATGTCTTAAAAACATTTACAAAAACGGAATCTTCTTTATCACTACGCAATGACTGGTTGCTGTTAGGCTTACCTGGCAATCATTATAAAACCTTTAACAATGATTTTGTTATTGCCTTCTCATACGATGAAGTATTGCACGCACTGGCAACACAGAAAACCTATTGGTTTAACGGTTCAAATGAATCAGACTCGCTTCTTTTAGTTGAAGCATTGCTCAGGCAAAACATCGCATACGATAAAATGGTTATCCGTTCTGCCTATGGTGATACCATTACAATGATTGCCAATACCGGCACTTATACCAATTCCACCAATGATAATACATTAGCACATTTATATTATGAACAGGCCGGAGCGTTGATTACAGACTTTGATGCCACACATAAGAGAATTCCTCCGGCAGGAAAAACTAAAAATGAAAGCTATGAATTACATTATGCATTCAACAAACTGCTGCATAATGCGGAGATTTCCGGTGCAATTATTGAGGGCATACGGATAAACAAATTGCATGCATATAAAGATGTGAGACTGCAACAACCTTGCAGCGGATCTGATGTTGAATATCTGTTAGACAAAAAGCGTTTTTATAAAACTGGAAATGCGAAAAAAGACAGCATCTACATCAGTAAAATTTCCATGGAAGACCGCTACATTCATAGCGAACAGCTTACTGAATATACTTTAACCAGCAGTTATAAAATCATTAATAAAAAAGAAAGCAACACGGGCATTGCCTTCGGCATCATCATCCCTGCGGAATTACATCCGCAATACGAGGAAGAAGTTTTATGCTACGTCTCCTACCCGGAAATGATCAAATATCTTTCATCCGTAAAAACGACAAAAAAATATACAGCACAGTTAAAAGCTCTTCTTTCTGAAAAAGCAATTGTACAGGTATGGGATTTTTATGACATGCCTGTATATGACAGGGCAGGTATTGAAACTCCTCCGCATACCTTACCAGTGTTTATAAAAGAACGCTGTATGAGTGTTGTGGATGAAGAAAAACCTGAATATTAAAATAAGTAAAAAATAAAGAGCCCGGTTAACTGATGTTAGCCGGGCTTTATTAATGATTAACCTTTTAATAATTACTTTTTGAAAGTAACGTTATACAGTTCGATGCTTTCGTTTACAATACGTAGAGCCTCTTCTCTTCCTAAGAAATCTTCAACAACAACTTTCTTGTTTTCAAGTTTTTTGTAGTCTTCGAAGAAACGTTGTACCTCAAGGATTGTATGCGGAGGTAATTCTTTGATATCGTTGTAGTGTTTTACTGAAATATCATCCGCAGCCACAGCAATGATTTTATCATCTTTTTCACCGCCGTCAAGCATGCGCATCACACCGATTACTTTTGCATTTACAATACAGAATGGTACAACTTCGACCTGAGAGATAACCAATACATCCAATGGATCTTTATCATCACAGTATGTACGCGGAATAAATCCGTAGTTAGCCGGGTAA